>CANRAE010000019.1 GCA_947628525.1 uncultured Bacilli bacterium | reverse complement strand
CTGAAATAAGTCTAGTAAATTAAACAAATTTTTATAAACCTGCATTTAGTCTAAAAATTTGCGCTTTTTTTCATTTTTACTTTTTTACGAATAGAATATTTGTTATAATGTTAATGAGGTGTTAAGATGAATATTGTAATTAAAGTAAGCGATGAAACACGAGAAAAAATGATAAAGTATTATACTCCTAAAAAACGTGATAAAGTAATACCTTATGTTGTTTTACAAGCCCAAGACGAAGATACTGTTATTACTATATATGAATCAGGAAAAATTATGTTTCAAGGTTCATCAGCTGATGTTGATGCTACTATGTGGAAAGAAATGGATGGTCAAAGTAACGAAACCAATAAAAGTAAAGACAATGATGATAAATACTACTACTCTTCCTCTATTGGATCAGATGAAGTAGGAACTGGCGACTATTTTGGACCTATTATTGTAACAAGTTGTTATGTTAATAAAAATAATATACCATTCTTAGAATCATTAGGAATCAAAGATTCCAAAAAGATCGATGATGAAAAAATCTTAAAAATAGCTCCTGAAATTATCAAAAAAATACCATATAGAAGTATTATTTTATCCAATAAAGAGTATAACGAAAAATATAATAATTCTTATAATATTAATAAAATTAAGGCTATTATGCATAACAAAGTATTATATCAATTAGTTAGTGAAACCAAAGATCCTTATGATTATATTATCGTTGATGAATTTGCCAGAGAACAACGTTATTATGACTATATTAAAGAAAGTCCTTTGATTCAAAAAGGTATTACTTTTATGACTAAAGCCGAAGATAAAAACCTTGCTGTTGCATCAGCATCCGTAATAAGCCGTTATATTTTCTTAAAAGAGTTTGATAAATTAAGTGATTCTTTGAATATTCCTCTACCAAAAGGAGCTGGATCAAATGTTGATCAAATTGGTATGGAAATAGTTGAAAAATACGGTAAAGAAAAATTAAATGAAATAGCCAAGCTTAATTTTAAAAACACTGAAAGGATATTAAAAACATGCATATTTTAAGTATGCATGCTTTTTTAATATGCCATAACACTATTATAAAAATAATAATTCCCTTCTTCATCTTGTTTAAAAGTATATGTTATCGTATTAGCAACATTTAAGTATGGCTTAATAGATAAAGATTTAATTTGATCCCTAGTAGGATTTTTTATTTCCTTTAATAACTCAATATGATTTAAATCACGATAGACCATAACGGTATCAATTTGAGATAAATTATTAGAATATAAGGTCTCAGTAAAAATTACTTTTTCTTTAATAGTAATATCCTTAGTCATAGAATCAATATGATAACTATCTAATTTAGTATAAAACAATTTAGGAATATTGTTATTATTGGAAATGTTATTTATCCTTGCTACTAAAAAATAATTACCTTCTTGATTATAAGATACATTCACAATAGCATTTTTAAAAAAATTGTTAATATAAATAGTAAATTGTGAATTAATATTATATTTAGTATTAATACCAAATATTTTTTCTATTGCCCTTTTATAAGAATCGCCTAATATTTTAAAACTCACTTCATCTTTATCAAATATATCATCATTAGTAATTAATTGAAATGCATAACGCATTTTTTCAACTTCATCAAATGTATCATAAGTAAGTTCTTTATTACGGAAAAAATAATACATTGGTTCTAAATCACGTCCATATGTAACATAATCATATAATCGTTTAACATTAGGATCATCAATTTCAATTGGTTCTTCTTTTAAAATATGATCATTATAAAACGAAGAAAAAGAAAAGACAATAGCACTACCTAAAATTAAAATGGTACATATAAGCATTAATTTTAAAACAAAATTTGAATAGGCTTTATCTTTTTCATTTTTCATTATTACTCACCATCCTGACTTAAAATCCATGTTTTACCATTTTGGTCAGCATTATTAATTGACCCAGATGTTCTTACTGTACTTTTTAAAACGACAATAGGTTTTATTCCATATACTATATTATTAGCTGGACCATACTTTATAGTATTACCTTCGATAAAAGTAATATGAGTGCTGTATAAATCACCTAAAATATATACTTTATCATTTTCAAAAAATTCATTGGAAGCGGCAGTTGGTAATGAAGGTGTTGCCCCAACCAACATTCCTTTCGTAACTAAACTAGCTTTAGTTGCATAGGTCGTATCTACATAATCATTCCATGATTTAACTGAAAGCCCAGAAGCATCTAGGGCACTCGATTTTATTCCTGTTAATACATAATAAGCCTTCGCTTCATTTTCAAAAGTAAAACATTCTGGTGTTCCGGCATGAATTAAGGTTACTACATTACCATTAATAGCAAAAACTTTCCAACCATAATTTAATTTAGCATTATTGCCATTACAAGACACACTAGCATTTCGACTATCGGCTTTTTTATAGCCACCAAAAGAATAACCACTGTTAATATTAGGTAATGGTCGCTCTTCATTCCAGTTTCCAGCGTTATAATCAACATAATCCCCTACACTAGCAACGTCAGCCAAAAGAGGTAAATCACCCGTTTTACCAATGCAAGTGTTATATATTTCTGGATCACAATTACCACCAGCATAATAACATGATTCTAAATTTACTTCTTCATTAATACAACGATTTAATTTTAATTCTATTCCATCTACTAAATCATCATTCATATCTTTATTGGCTTTCATAATACCAAAAGTTAGCAACAAAATCAAAATAGTAAGTGATAGTATCCCATAAAGAATAGTCGAAATAGCAAAACCTTTATTACCAATTCTCATATTATCACCTATTATAATTATATCAAAAAAAAGCAAAATGTACATACATATTAAAAAGATTCACCTAAATGAATCTTTTAATTATTATTTATAATTATAATTTAGTTCCACAATTACTGCAAAAGTTACCCGTTACTTCTAAGCCACAATTTGGACATTTTTTAGAAGTTTTTATTTCCGTACCACATTCACTACAAAATTTACCTGTTACTTCTAAACCGCAGTTAGGGCAAACAGTAGTACTATTTGCTTTTGTTTCGTGATTGTATGGATCAACTGGTGTAGCCGTTGTTGAAGGAGCACCTGTCTTGGAAAAAGCATTAGCTGTAACATTTCCTGTCATACCACTACCGGTAGCCATATTCATCATACCTACACCCATGAAACCATTAACTGCTCCATTACTATTATTAGCAGCATCTTGCATAGCTCCAATAATAGCTCCTTGTTGCATAAAAGCATTAGAACTCATCTCATATTTAGAAATCTTGTCATTACTTTCATCATCTAATGACACTGATTCAATAGTAAATCCTACTAATTTAATACCACGATTACGAATAGGTTCATCAAATACTTGTTCATCCATTATTTTCTTAATTTCATCGGTATTACTTGGTAATTCCATAGCAGGTACTTTGTGATTGCTATTACTAAGTTCATTTAAAACGTTTTGAAAAGCTCCTTTGACTTCAGTATCCATTTGTTCAACTAGTAGATCTTTTGTTACTACATCAAGCGTTCCAGCATGATTTCTCATAAAGACATCTACTTTTTCTGGATCAATTTTAAATGTATATTTTCCATAACATCTTACTTTAACAGCCATTGGTGCCAAAGTACCTGTCATTTGATTTGGAATAGCATGAGCCCAATCTTGAAATGGTACTGGTGTAGCTGTTCCAAATTTATTATCTAAGATTTCTTTCATATTGAAATAAAAGACTGCTTGCTCTTTGGCAGGTGTACCATTATATTTAAATCTTTGCCACATTTCTTTAAAAACATTACCAAAGCTTCCACCAAAGAATGATGGTGAACTTGATTCATCAAATTCATAAACCCCTTCTTCTGCTACGGCATCCAAGATTTGCCCTGAATCATAAATAACAGCTATTTGACTAGGGCCAACTAAGACTCTACTTCCTTTTGAAATTTGTCCTGATTTAGTTGTTTTTTTAACCATGAGAATATCATTTCCCATATCTTCGCATTTGATCAAATCTTGCCATTGATCTTTTAATGTTCCTCCAATTGCTCCAAATGAAGCTTTTATTAATCCCATAATTTCCTCCTTATATTTATATATATTAACATCATTTTATTGATGTAATATTACTTAATACCCAATCATGTTCACCAGTTGTAATAATACTTTTACAATAACTACATTGCCCACTTGATGTAATTTCCGTCGGTGCACCACAATTAGGACAGTTAGTTGTCGATTTATTACTAACACCAAGTTCTGTTTTAACTCCTACTTTACGATTAAAAGTCATTAAATAATTCATATGCCAATCTTTATTAGGATTACTTTCTAAGACTTTTTGAGTACGATCATCTATAACATAATCACGCATGATCGCATGTAATTCTACGACTAAAACTTCTTTATCACCATCTATTTTAAATTCCCGTAAAGTACAATAATTAATATTTATTTTTTCTATTTTATTTATCTTATGATTTTTTATATACTCATCTAATTGTGTACGATGTTGGTTAAATAAATTTTCACTCTCAAAAGGACGAATTAATTTCCAATCACGATCACTCCATGCCTGCTGGATTTTAATGAAAACTTCCCTAGCCCAACCAATAAACTTATCTTCTGAAAAATTAGGATCAGTCTTTCTTATTTCCTTAGCAATATTCAAAGTATTATCTACCCCAATAGGAGCACTCGTACTATTATTGAGAACTCTACTAAGATTTGGTAATTTACCATGTTTTTTAGCCATAATAATTAATATTACTATAACAATTAGAAGTATTAAACCAGGTAAAGGTCCAAAAAGTTCAAATAAAATGTAAATAATCCATCCTAAATCAAACGATCCTCCATCACTACTACTTACTGTCTCTTCATAACGATTATTATTACCGACATCAGCTAATACGACATTATTAGTAATTAATCCTACAACTAAAACAATAAGTATTACTACTAATAAATATTTTAATATTTTAGATAATAATTTTCTATTATTGACTTTACTCACAATATCAACTCCTAATTATCAATTTAATTTTATCATAAATGTTAATTTAAAAGAAGTCTTTTTAAATATTTTTATTACGTTTTAAAATAATAACCATTTTATTGCCATAGCGTTTACTCTTGATTTTATCTAAATTAGCAAAAGATGCAATGTAATCATTACTTACTTCACAAATTATTAATCCTTTTTGAGATAATAAATCATCTTTTACCATAGTTGCAATTACTTCATTTAAACAATCCATTTGATATGGTGGATCTAAAAAAACAATATCTGTTTTAATATGCTTTTCAGCTAAATATTTTAAACAATCTTGCCAGTCTTTATTTATGAGTTGACTTTTATCAATTATAGAAAAATTTTCTAAATTATCCTTAATAATTTTCGCACACTTTTTATTTACATCATTAAAATAACAAAATTTAGCTCCATTACTTATAGCTTCGATACCTAAATTACCACTACCAGCAAATAAATCTAAGATAATACTATCTTTTAAATATTCTTGGATAATGGCAAACAAAGACTCTTTAACTCGATCCATTGTTGGTCTAGTACCTTCAATATTAAAACCTTTAATTATTCTACCTTTTAAATAACCACTAATTATTTTCATGATGATGCTCCTTTTTTCCAAATAATTGCTTTAATTTATTATTGGTTTTTAAAACATTTAAATAGATAACGTCTTCGATTTGATGAAAGGCTTTAATTTTAGGATGGTCAATAATTTGTTTCTTTAACTCTAAATACTTGGGATCATAAACATTTGTTATTTCTTTTATTTGTCCTAATAATAAAGATAAATTTTGATCATTATATATATCATGTTTTAATTCATTTAAAGTAATAATTTCTTTTGTTTTATTTAATTCGTCAAACATTTCATTTAATTTAAATAAGATTTTATTATTCATTAAGCACCCTCCTTACTCGTTCAATAATTTCTTTAATATCTTTTTCTTTTTCATCAAACAATTCGATACGAAAACAAGAAATGCCTTTATCATTATAATCTTTTATTTTTTTAATTAAATCAATATTTTTTTTATCCATAATATGAGCATAATGAAGAGAATTTCTAATAGGATAATAATTATTATTATTTTTTAAATAATATTGATCTTGGGTTTTACAAAGATGACAATTAGGATTATCATTATTTATAAGCATCTTTAAAGGGCAATATTTACTAATCATTAATTCTATTCGCCCATATATGATCATTTCCAAAGGAATAGTACTTCTAAAATTCATATTTATTTTGGCTTCCGGAGAAATAGTTATTCTTTTTACTCCTTGTTTAATAAGGTAATTGATGGCATAATTATTAACAATATTTAAAAAGTAATCAGTAACGACATTATTTGTTTTACTATATTTATGAACGGATCCTAAATTAGTAGCTATAATATTATCATCTTGCATATCAGGGAAAGTATCACAAACACGGGGTATACGATAAAATATATTACCATTATGTTTATATTTTTGATATAAATTATAAGAATAAGTATAAATATAATCGACTTTGTTATTAAGAGCTACTTTTAATTGATCTTCATTCATTATAGACATACTTATTTTTTTAGCAATAGGAAGATTAACCAAAGATAGATCATCATGATATATATTTATTTTTTTCTCCTTTACGGCAATTCTTTTTTCGATTAATTGATTAACGGCCAAACGTCTTAATTCATTTAACTCTTTTAGGGAAATAAAAATATTATCATCGCTTGTTATATCAATTGTTAATGCTTGAAAAGGAGTACCCCCTAATTTAGATAACTGCCTTGTAATGTTTTCCTTATTAACTGGTTTAGTAAGAGCTGGTAAGACATTATTACCAAAGACCGTAACTTCTGTTTTATCATGATCTATCAAAGTTAACTTTAACTTTTGACTAATTAAAGCTTCTACCTTAATAGTAATATCTATTTTCTTCTCTTGATATTTTAAAAGTTGTTTAAGAAGACGAGAATCAGTTGTCAATGATACTGGTGAATTAGCTGTTAAATTAACTTTATTATCAATAATAGCAATATCTCCCTTATTTATTTGATTAACTAAAAGGCCTTTACTATTATAAAGTTTATTAATAATCATTCCCTTGTTAACATTAGTAAATCTAATTCCATCTTCTTGACATATATCTTTATTTAATTTCATTTTGATATATTTATTATTTACTTCAATCGTCTCTCCGATAGGAATGCCGATATGATTGGGTGTTTTAATATTCATGATGTTATTAAAAGATTCATTAAAAAGATAACCACTAGTAAAATCACGATTAAATAATGTTTTTAATTGCTTAATCATATCTTCATCAATTGTTAACGTTTGGTGATTATAATACTTTTCCATTAACTTTCGATAAATTTTGGTAACTAAACCAACATATTCTGGACTTTTCATTCGCCCTTCTATTTTTAAACTTGTAACATCACTATCCATGATTTCTTTAAAATGGGGAATAGTGCATAATTCCTTAGGACTTAATAAATACTTACCATTAGTCTTTATTTTCGTATCGTTTTGATATAATTCATAATCTAAGCGACAAGACGCATTACATTCGCCCCTATTACCTGATCTATTAGCAGTCATACTGCTAAATAAACAACACCCTGAAAAAGAAACACATAAAGCACCATGAATAAATATTTCTTTTTCTAATGTCGTATTAAACTTTTGAATTTGTGATAATGATAATTCTCTTGCTAAAACGACTCTTTTAACACCTAATTCTTCTAAAAAATTTAGATCTTCTTGATTATAATTATGCATTTGCGTTGAAGCATGTATCTCTAAATCGGGAAATTTATCTTTAACTAGACTAATCATTCCCAAATCTTGCATAATAACGGCATCAACACCCTTATTATAAATAAACTCAACATATTGTAAAAAATCACTAATTTCATCATTAAAAACAATAGTATTTATTGTTATATAGATCTTTACTCCATATAAATGGCAATAATTGATAGCATTAATTAATTCTTCCTTAGTAAAATTATCACTAAACATCCTAGCACCATACTGTTTACCACCTAGATATACGGCATCAGCTCCATTATGTATGGCTTGATATAAACTTTCCATGTTGCCAACTGGACTTAATAATTCTTTTTTCATTAATACCACCAATAAGATTATAACAAAATTTACATAAAAATAAAAATAAAGGTAAAAATTTATTTTACACTTTATTTTTTTTTATTTGGTACGTAATAATCGGATAATATTACTTCTTAATTCAATAATTTGCATATATGTTTCTGTTAAAAATTCATCTTCTGTAACATTACTGTTCTTTTTATAATTATATGAATTACCAGAGATATTGATTAACATCAATAATGATGATATTTCTTTATTGAGTTCATTTCTTTTATCTTCTATATCAATCTTGTTATATGCTTCTTTCAATTGATTTAACATTATTTTATTCCTTTATTTGGATCATAATTATCAAACCCACCACTATCAGTTGGGTCAAACTTATTATAGTAAGAAAATGAGTCAATGATATCTTCATTATGGTTGGAGTTATTTATAGGTTCATTAAAGGATTCATTTGGTATTTGATTATTACCTGTTGCCACTTTTGAATTATTATCATTATTATAATCAAAGTCATAACCCATATTTATTACATTTGATATATCATTTTTAATTTTCAAAAAGTCATCATAGTAATTATATTTCCTTTTTGGAATAATAATTTCTATTTTTTGGGGATCATCAGATTGCAAAATTTTTTTTGCAATCATTTCCAATTCTTCTTCTGTAACTATATAAGTAAAAGCTTCATATACTACTTTGCTATCATCAATAGTACGACTTACACGACTTGTTTTGTCTTCTTGAGCATTAATTTTGTCATTCCATCCAACAATAGATATGCTTTCTAATGTTGTAACATATTTATCTTCATCGGTATCGCTAACCGAAGAACTACTATCACGCATATCAATAAAGGAGATGCCCGGTTTATTTCGATCACAAAAGATGTATATTATAGGCTTTAATTCAAATTGTTTGATACGCTCTCGTTCAAACTCTATATCATTTCCACCGTTTCCAGGGCCATTTGGATCACCCGGAACAACAAGGGATTCTAAAGGTTCTTTTTCTTTTTGACTATTTTGTGTTTCTGGTACAAATTCTAGACCTCTTGGGAAAATTTCTTTTTCCATTTTAATAATCACTCCTTATTATTTATAACTTAATTTTAACATAGTTGTTCTCTTACGACTAGTATACTTACCAAACTTGACAAGCAAATTTACATTATCACAAACAAAAGAGATATTAAAATTATTTTAATACCTCTAAAAAAGAAGCGACCAAATTAATTTTATCATTTAATTTCTTTATTTTATCCTCAGTAGTAAGTTTATATTCCCTTTTCATCTCTTGTTCTAGATCTTTTATTAAATCAGGATTTCTATTAATACTTTTGTACCAATAAGAATGATATTTTAAATAATGATATAAAGCAGGATTAGTCCGTAATTTATAAATAGTATCGATTCTCATTAATCCTCAAAATGTTGATAAATAGGTCTTGATTGATATGATTCATTATTATTTTTTTTATTACTTATTCCTAAATCTTGAATCAAAGATATCGTTTTTTGAACTCCTTCAATACTATGTCTTACTTTCTCTAAATCTATTTTTTTGATCATTCCTACTAATTCTTTAAAAGCTTTTTCATTGGCCGGCGTTACTTTATTAATAGAAGTATCATCGTTATTTAAATACTTATCCCAAACGGAACTATTACTACCATATAAACTATACATTTCATAAAGTTGTTGCCAAGTTACTTCTTGATTATTAACATGCGTTGCTAACTTTGGATTTATTTTAACAAAATTTTTAAAATCTTCCTTAGACATACATCTTCACCTAATAAATTATATGCCTAAACCATAATTTAGTTTCAAAAAAAGAAGAAACACTAATTTCTTCTTTAATAATTATTTATCTCGTAAAATAGCTCCTAATTTACTTTCAACATCATTAATAGCTTTATTAAATAAATCCATAACTTCTTCTTCACTTAAAGTTTTATTTTGATCTTGGAACACTAAATTAAAAGCAATTGATTTTTCATCTGGCCCTACATTTTCACCTTCATAAACATCAAAAATGTTAACATCAACTAATAAATGACCACAAGCTTTTTTAATAATATCGATAATAGAACTAGCTTGAACATCTTTTTTGACAATAAAGGCCATATCACGAGATGATTCAGGATACTTAGACAATTCTTTATATTGCATACTAGACACTTTGAATTTAAATAAAGCATTTAAGTTAATTTCCATGACATAAATGTCATCACTAGTAACATTAGGATGAATTTTACCAATAATACCTATATCCGTACCATTTAAATCAATACTAGCACCAATACCAGGATGAATTTCTAATGGTAAATTACTAGTTTTTAAATGATAACGATTCTTATATCCTAAATAATCTAATAACTCTTCTAAAATTCCTTTAATAATATAAAAATCAACTTTAACTGAATGCAAACCACAGGCATATTCACCACTCATTAATACTGCTACTTTTTCTTCTTCATAATAATTATTATCCTTACGATAAAAACCTTTACCTACTTCATAAATAAATATATCTCTATTATTACGAGCTTTATTATATTCATAAACATTTAAAAGTGATGGAATAAGACTATAACGCAATGTATTTCTTTCTTCGGTCATAGGATCTAATATTTTAACATGTTCAAATTGATCGTTTGTGTATTTATGAACATCATTTTCTGATATTAAGGAATAAGTTAATACTTCATTAAGTCCTAAATTAGCTAACTTATTACGAACAAAACGATTATTTTTATTAACATTACCAGCTTTTACCGGTAAAACTAATTTTTTACCAACGATCTTATCAATACCATATATTCTTCCTACCTCTTCAATTAAATCTTCTTTAATGGCGATATCTATTCTTCTAGTTGGAACAGTTACCGTTAAAACATCTTCTTTTTCAGTAACCGCAAAATTTAAGCGTTTAAAAATAGCAATAACTTCTTCTTTGGGAATATTCATACCTAAAACTTTATTAATTTTATCTACGGTTATATCGATCTCTTTATCTTTTATTTCTAGGTTTTTATATTCAACTAAGCCACCACAAATAGTAGCATCAGCATATTTTTCAAGTAAATAACAACTTCTTAATATAGCCATATATGTTCTTTTAGGATCTAAACCTTTTTCAAAACGATTGCTTGCTTCACTTCGTAAAACTTTTTTAGATGTTTTTCGGATTGCGGTTGCATTAAAAATAGCTGACTCAATAATTATATTTTTAGTATCATTTTCTATTTCCGTTGTTAATCCGCCCATAACCCCAGCAAGACCAACAGCACCACTATCATTAGCAATAACAATATCTGTATCTTGTAAGGTTCTTTCAATACCATCAAGAGTTGTTAATTTTTCATGATCCTTAGCCATACGAACAATAATTTTATTACCTAGTCTTTCCGCATCATAATAATGTAGAGGTTGTCCTGTTTCTAACATGACATAATTGGAAATATCAACGACATTATTAATAGGTCTAATACCTGAGGCGATAAGGCGATTTTTGATAAAAGTTGGACTTTCTTTGATCGTTACATTCTCTACTTTTTTAACTAAAAATAAAGGACAATTAGCGGTTTTAATATCTAGACTAAATTCATTATTAATATCTTTATTATTTTCTTTAAAATCTACTTCTATATCTTTAACTTTTTTATCATATAAAGCCCCAATTTCATAAGCCATACCTAAAATACTTAATAAATCGCCTCTATTAGAAGTTAATTCAAAATCAATAACTTCATCATCTAATTCCATATATTTAATTGGATCTTCACCAATGGGAGCATCATTAGGTAATTCGTGGATACCGTTTATATCTTGTTCTGTTAAATATTTATGTTCTAATCCTAATTCGGCCATTGAACAAAGCATACCATTAGACTCTTGACCACGAATCATTCCTTTTTTAATAACTCCCCCTGGTAATTTAGCACCATCAAGTGCGACAATTACTTTAAGTCCTTCACGGACATTAGGAGCTCCACAGACAATATTTAAAATATCTTGACCAATATTAACTTTACAAATATGTAAATGATCACTATCAGGATGAGGTATACAACTAATTACTTCACCAATAACAAGATTAGTAACAGGTAGTAATGGACCACAATCATCATATTCATTACCAATACTTGTCATATCATCTGCTAAAGTCTTGGTATCAGTGAGAATATCAACATAGCAATTGACAAAATTTCTACTTAATTTCATTTTCTTCATCCTTTCTATAAAATTGTTTTAAAAATCTAATGTCATTAGTATATAAATATCTAATATCAGGTATCATATATCTAAACATAGCAAAGCGATCTAGTCCCGTTCCAAAAGCAAAACCAGACCACACATTAGGGTCATATCCCCCCATTTTAAGAACATTAGGGTGAACCATACCTGCTCCTAAAACTTCAATCCATCCTGTTTGTTTACATAAAGGACAGCCCCTGCCTCCACATTTAAAACAAGAAACATCTACTTCGACACTAGGTTCAGTAAAAGGAAAATAACTAGGGCGAAAACGTACTTTGGTATTTTTTCCTAACATTTTTTTAGCAAATAATTCTAATGTTCCTTTTAAATCAGCAAGACTTACATCTTTATCAATTACTAAACCTTCAACTTGACCAAATTGATGCGAATGGGTAGCGTCTTCATCACGACGATAAACTTTTCCTGGACAAATCATCCTGATGGGTGTTTTATCAACATTACTTTGCATAGTTCGAGCTTGAACACTAGAAGTCTGCGTTCTAAGTAAATATTCTTCATCAATATAGAAAGTATCTTGGGCATCACGAGCAGGATGACCTAATGGCAAATTTAATAAGCGAAAACAATTTTCGTCAGTTTCTAACTCTGGTCCATCAACTACATCATAACCTTGGGACACAAAGAAATCTTCAACATCTTCAATAATTCTATTAAAAGGATGACGAGAACCTCTTTTTAATTTGCAACTAGGTAAAGAAATATCAATCTTTTCTTGCTCTAATTTTAAAGCAAGTTCTTTTTCCTTTAACTTTTTTTCTAACGCATTGATCTTAGAAGATGCTTCTTCCCTTATTTCGTTAACTACTCTACCAACTTCTTTGCGCTCATCAATAGATAAATCTTTCATATTACTAGTAAGTTCTGTAATTAGACCTTTTTTCCCAAAATATTTTGCTTTTAATCCTAATAAATTATTTAATTCTTTAATATTACTTAAATCATCTTCTAAAATTTTCCTTATTTTCTTAATTTTATCTTCCATTTTTCCTCCTTATAAATTAAAAATGATACCACAAAGGACGAATTAGATCGTGGTACCACCTTATTTTTATAGATAACCTATACTTATTACCATTAACGCTGGATCACGTTTACTATTAATAAAAGCTTATAAGATGAATTCATAAGTCTTATTTATTACTTTACACCCACCAGTAACTCTCTATAAAATAAAATACTTATTACTACTTCTTAATGACCGCCATAAATATCAATGTTAATTATAACACAATCGATCAAAGATGTAAATGAACTAAAAGAAGAACTAAATACTTAGTAATTCCTCTTCTTTAATTTTTAAAGTATCATCAATTTTTTTATTATATTCATTAACTAAATTTTGAACTTCATTGGTTTGATGTTTAGAAACATCTTCTGGTAATTTCAATTTTTCAATATCTTCAATTGCTTCTCTTCTTATATTTCTAATAGCAACTTTACCTTCTTCGGCAATAGCTTTTACTTGTTTAGTAAGTTCTATTCTTCGCTCTTCGGTTAAAGCTGGTACTACAATTCTTACTGTTTCACCATCATTACTAGGTGTATAACCTAAATTAGCTTCAAAAATAGCTTTTTCGATGGCTCCTAAACAACTGCGATCAAAAGGTTTGATTAACAATTGCCTGGCTTCGGGAACCGAAATAGTTGCAAGTTGTTTTAAAGGGGTATCTACGCCATAATAAGAAACCATCACCCCATCAAGACTACTAGGATTAGCTCTACCTGCTCTTACTGTCGTAAAACGTTTTTCAACATTTTCAACTGCCTTTACCATCTTATCTTCCGTTACTAATAAAATTTCTTCTTCCATCTATCTTCAACTCTCCTCAAATATATTTTACTATATTTTTCTAATTTGTAAATAATTACAATCAAACAAAAATTATTTTTTAATCTTTGTTTTATACGTTAATCCCATATTACTTTTAGCACAAGTAATAATATCTTGAAACTGATCATATTTAGCATCAATTTGAGCTTCTAATTTTGGTAAATTAAAAATCTTATCCGTAGAAGAATTATAATAATAAATATCATCAATAACATCTATGGCCTTTTCTAAAACTTCTCTATTTTCTTTTGTTTTAAAATTTTCAGGATCATCACTACTAATATTAGCTACTTTTAAACTATAAAACATTCTAGCAACTTTATTCCAAGAATCAAAAAGTCTTGAATCTATATATAATTCCATACCATTAATAGCTTTACTTACTGTTGTAACATATATTTCATTTTGCTCTTTTAATATTTCATTTTTATCCAAAACTTCTTTATCACCATAAGAATTATCAATAGAAGCTAATAATAATAATCTAGCAATTTCTTCATAAGGATTACTCTTTTTATCACTAGAACTATAATCACCTTTGATAAAATAATTTAAAGCTCGATTAGGATTTATTATTTCTAAAATAGTGAATTTACTAATAAATAAAGCTAAACCCTCTTGAATAGGTCCAGTATAAAGATTAATTCTAGATAAATATTGTTTCATACATTGATACATCATAGTTAGTGCTTCTTGATTTTTAGATCCTACAATATTATGATTATATTTGACAATAGGGCTAGTATTAATTTGTGATATTATTTTAATATTATTATTGATATAATTATTAAAAGTTACTTCATCAACACCACCAAATACCTTTTTAAATAATTTAGCACATTTTAATTGTTGTTCATATGATTTCATAGACTAACTCCCTTTTTTTTTATGATTAACTTATTATAGTATGAATGCTTTTATTTGACAAGATATTTTCAATTTTTAATTGTCAAACAAAATGCTTTATGCTAAAATTAAATTGTTCTTTATTTGGCCTGTTGGTGAAGTGGTTAACACGCCGCCCTCTCAAGGCGATATTCATGGGTTCAAGTCCCATACAGGTCACCAATTAAAATAAATATTAATATATATAAAGCAAAAAAGCTACCTTTAATATAAAGAGTGGCTTTTTTGTTGGTAAAGAAGGGGCTTGGTAAAAATTTAAAAAAAGTTGTTTAATAACAAATTTATGAAAAAGAAATGCCTAATGGTAAGATCTGATCATCGCCTATTTTATAAATTATTTTCTTCTTGTAATTATGCTTATCTACCCTAATCATATATATTGTTAATTTATAGACTTATGTTATAATTAAAAAGAAGTGATACTATGAAAAAAAATATTTTAAGTTATTTATTTACCTATATAGTAAGTTATATTCTAGGATGTATTATTCTTTTAAGTAAGGCCATTAATTTTAATCCTTATGTAATTCCTGCTAAGTTTATTAATTCTTTTCATTTTTCTTCTTCTTTTTTTATTAAAGCCTTTTATCTATCGATCCCTATTTTTCTTGCTTTTTACCTTTTATTTTATTTACTTAAACATTGGCATTTTAAACCTAGTAAAAGTTTAATCTCTTCTAAAAAGATCTTGATCACTTCTTTTATTAGTAATATTATAACCGGATTACTTTTTATCTTAACCTATTATCCTGGTAGTGCTATGACGGATACTTTTGATATTTTAACATCCCCCATTGGTGTAGCTCATAAAAATCCTTTATTATACAATTTAATAGTTACTATTCCTTTTCGCCTTTTAAATAGAATGTTACATAATATGAACTTATCTTTCTTTATAATTTCCATAATACAACTAATAGTAATAAGTGGCCTTCTTAGTATTATCGTTACTTGGTTTCATAAAACCTTTAAACATAATAAAGCTACCATCTTCTTAATATTATATTTTACATTATTACCAATTGTAGCTAATTATAATACCGCAATTGGTAAAGACGCTATTTATAATTTAATATTATTATCTTTAATACCCATTTTATATAATATTATCCAAAGTAAAGGTGCATGGTTAAATATTAGAAAAAATTTTATTCTAATGATCTTTATTTTTACTATAACTACATTAATGCGTAATAACGGATTATATATAATAATATTTACTCTTCTTGTCTTAATCTTAACTTATAAAAAGCTTTATAAAAAAGGCCTTTTAACTTTATTAATAGTTGTAATTATTAATAGTTTAGTAGGACTATTTCCTGGCGTCAAGGAGCCTTTATTTCAAGAAAAAGTTGGTATCCCCTTACAGCAAATAGCTTATGTTAATTATGTATCTGGCAATATTGATCCGAAGGATTTAGCTTATTTAAATAACATTTTACCTCTTACAGAACTTAAAAACAAATATCATCCTTATTATGTTGATAATATTAAATGGGATCCCCATTTTGATGGTCAATATTTAAATAAAACCAAAGAGCAATTTTTAAAAACTTGGTTTAATATTCTACCTAATAATTTTGAAAGTTATGTAAAAAGCTATTTATTAGTAACTTATGCTACATACACCCCTTATTCATTTGTTGATGATCAAAGTCGCTTTTTAGGTATTAATAAGATTGATTTTAATTCTTTCCCTGATTTCAAAGAAATGCATGCTGCACCTATATTTCCAACTTTTATTCAAAAAAATTTAACGTCTTTTTACGATCAGACCGTCATTTATTTGAATAATGGTTCTTGCTTCCTTTTATTAATTACTTTAATTCTTTATATCATATACCGAAAAAAAGCCAATTATTTATTAATAACGGCACCATATTTAGCCATCTGGTTAATATTGATGTTGGCAACTCCTCTTGCAACAGCATTAAGATATATGAGTAGTTATATATATGCTTTGCCTTTCCTTTATTTAATTATTTTATTAATAGATCAAAAAAAAGAACCTTAGTTCTTTTTTTTAAAGACTTGCTAAAAAGCAATCTATTCTTTTTAACAGACGATCTTTACCATATATTTTTAATAAATCATACATATTAGGAGACATATTAGAGGTTGTTAACATTACTCTAATAATACTACAAAAATCGGCAATTGTTCCTAAATATTTAGTAGGATCTTCTTTATAGTCTTTTCGATTAATAGCAAAACCTTTTTGACTAGCAAAAGCTTTTATTTTATCAAACCATTGCTCTTCATTATCATCTTCACAATAAATATTAAGGAAATAATCTTTAATAAATGCTACATCATAATCATATTTAATATCTTGATATGGCTTATCTACTTTATCAAATAAAGGATCAAACATATACCAAAATTCTTTTTTTACATCACTAAGACTACTAATATCCATTCTAGGGCGTTCAATATTTCTCTCAATATTTAAAAGTGATGTTAAATAAACGGGATCATCCTTTATTAAATCATAAAATTCTTGATCATATTCTTTGGTATATTCTAAGGTACGATTATAAAGATCATCAGCACTAAGTTTACTAAAATAAACTTTGGAAATACTCATTAATTTTTCTAAATCAAATAAACTACCACCAATTGGCATTTTATCAAAAGTAAATTGATAATCTTCAATAGTTTTATCAGGATTATTAATATACCATTCTTCAAAATTAGAATTATTAATAGTTGCTACATAAAGTTTTATTACTTCATTTGGTACTCCTAATTTATGATAAAAACTAATAGCGCTTTCTTTATCTTTTCTTTTACTTAATTTTCTTACAGTAGTTCCTTCTTTAATAGTAAGAGGAGCAAGATGAGCATATCTAGGCTCTTCAAAACCTAAAACTTCAAATAATTGTTTATGGATAGGATAAGATGATACCCACTCATCACCTCTTATAACATGTGTCGTATGCATTAAATGATCATCTACGGCATGAGCAAAATGATATGTAGGTAAACCATCAGATTTAATAATAACAATATCCATATCATTTTCAGGCATTTCTATTTTACCTTTAATACAATCATCTAAAACAATTTTATTATTAAAATCTCCCATAGACTTTAATCTAATTATATATGGTTCATTATTTTTAATCTTAGCAATAGCTTCATCTACTTTCAAATTTCGATATTTTGCCCAATTACCATAATAACCAATTCGCTCTTTGTTCAATTCTTGCATTTCTCTTAAACTTTTTAATTCTTCCTCAGTAGCAAAACAAGGATAAGCCTTACCCTCACTAATTAATTTTTTGGCATAACTTTGATAGATATCACGTCTTTCACTTTGAATATATGGACCATATTGACCACCTTTAATTGGATCTTCATCAAAATGAATATTCAAATTTTCAAAATCTTTAATTATACCCTCAATTCCATTTTCAACTTCACGTTTTTGATCAGTATCTTCTATTCTTAAAAAAACAACTCCTCCTGTTTGGTTAGCTAATGTGATATTAGAAAAAGAAGTATACAAAGAACCAATGTGAACAAAACCAGTTGGACTTGGAGCAAAACGCGTTACCATCGCCCCTTCTTTTAAATTTCTTTTAGGATATAATTCTTCATAATAACTAGTATCTTTAACATTAGGAAAAATTAAATTTGCTAAATCATAATTAGTCATATTTGACCTTCTTTCTATATTAAAAAAAATATTAACTAATGGCTGCTCCAGTTAGATTCGGACTAACGATCTCGGGGTCAGAGCCCGATGCCTTACCGCTTGGCTATGGAGCAATTTCATCTATTCAATATATTAACACAAAAGCCAAAAGCAAACAAGAGTAAAGACATGCGTTAAAAAAATTTATCTTTTTTATTTAAAATAAGTTCAATATCCATATAATACTTTTTATAATTATTACGATCAACATAAACAGGAAAACTCTTAATATTATAATCATTAATTATAATAATAGGATCATACCATATATTTTCACTATTAAAACGATATAATTTACCGTCCCAAGCTTTATATTCACACACAATATTATAAGGATTTTTACCATTTATTTCATAATGATGATTACGTTTAACAGATATAAATTTAGCATTGATAATATTACCTGTACTTTTTAACAGATCAATTTCTTTTTTCCTTTTTTGATCAAAATATAAAATTAAAAAAGCAACAAGTAATATTAGTCCTCCAAAAGCCCCTATAATATAAACAATTTCTAAAAAAGAATTACTCATAATATTATTAGGGTTATCTTTATCATAATATATATTTAGTACTTGATTATGATAATATCTATTAGATGTCATATGTAAATAGTTAGTATAATGATCCCCTTTTACAAAATAAGAAACTAAAATACCTTCTTGGGGTTCGATAGCTAATATAGTAGCAGGAACTTTGATACGCCTAGATACTGGAATATCTGCAAAAGTATAAATACTTCCAGCAATACCTAAGAAAATTGAACCAATAATCATAAAAGAAATAATCAAAATTTTATTAACCTTACTATCTTTCATCATAGACTCCTTATAATTAGTAGTATATCATTTTTTATATCAAAAGAAAAGAAAAACGAGTCTAAGACTCGCTTATAGATGACTCATACATTAAATTAGAATGATCAATTATTTTACCTAACTTGCTATTAGATGCATTAGCTATTTTATTAAATGATTCCTTAGTATAATATACTTTATAATGACTAGGGAACTCATCAGGTACAAAAAGACCAGAACAAGTTCGACCAGTAGTTAAATTATAATTACCATAATCATTAATAGCATTATGTTCTTGATAAATATTTTCTAAGGTTCTACGGACATGAACAAAGATTATGCCTATTTCTTCACCATTTACTTTATAGGTAGTAGTTAGTCTATTTACAGTACCAATATAATTATTTTTAGTACAAAATACCAAATCATCTTTGTTATTATAATAATTAGATATACTTAAAGAGGAATCGTTAGAAATAAACATTTTATCTTTATTATAACCAACTTTAAATGAAAAGTTAACAAAGAAAATGTACCCTGTAAAACATATAGTAAAAACAATGATAATTCCTAAGAAAATATTAGATAACAAATTAGAAAAACGAGTATGTTTGGCGACATTAGAAACCATATCAACAACATTTTCTTCAAATTTTTCTTGATAATCTTTCTTATCAATAGCTTCACCACTCATTAAATCGTTTACATTCGTATCTAATTCTTTACTTAGTGGTACTAAAAGCGATAAATCTGGCATACATTTGCCATTTTCCCAACGAGAGACACTTCTACTATTGACCCCTAATCTCTCAGCTAACTCTTCTTGGGTCATATTTTTATCTTTTCGAAGTTTAGCAATAAATTTACCAATCTTTTCTTGATCCATATTTTTTCTCCTTTCTAATTACTATGCTAACCTTATATTTTATTTTTTTACATGACATAAAGTGAGAATTAAACAAATATAACTAGACATAGATTGATTTTATTTTTTTAAACTAGCATTATTAATAAATTAATACTTACTGTCTTATGCTATTACCAATAATACTTTTTATTTTTATTGTTAATTGATAAATGTCAAGTTTATGAAATAATTACATTGCAAAATATATTATAATTATATTTATATAAAAAAAGATGAAGTTTTTCATCTTTGTAAGCTACTATATTTCAATTAATTCATATTCACGAGTTCCAAAGTCTAAGTTGCTTGCTGCTTCAATTGTATGAACACCATGTCTTGAATTAATTCTTTCTAATAAATGATCTTTTCCTGGATCAGTTGAATTAGTAACCAAATCAATACAAGCTTGATCAATTGCAATTGGATCGGTTGAAGCTAAAATGCCAATATCTTTCATACATGGATCTTCGGCAACATTACAGCAATCACAATCAACTGACATATTACACATAACATTGATATAAGCAATGTTTCCTTTAAAATATTCTACTACTGACGAAGCAGCATCAGCCATAGATTCTAAGAATTTATCTTGATCTGCGTGAAACATATCTTCATAACTAGCATTTTCTTTACCAGCACAATGAATATATCTTTTCCCCTTACTTGAAGCAATACCAATAGATAATTGCTTTAAAGCTCCTCCATATCCACCCATTGGATGTCCTTTAAAATGTGATAACACTAACATTGAATCATAATTTTTTAAATGATTACCAACATAATTCTTTTTTATAACTTTCCCGTTAGGAATATCTAAAACAAAATCTCCTTCACTATCTAATATATCAACATTAAAATAATTACTCCATTCATGTTCTTTCATTAATTCTACATGCTTTTCAGTAGTATCCCTTGCACCATCATAAGCTGTGTTACATTCTACCACCGTACCATTAACATATTCTATAATTGGTTTTAAAAACTCTGGTCTTAAATAATTTTGGTTGCCTCTTTCACCAGAATGCACTTTAACTGCAACTTTTCCTTGTAAATTAACATTAAGTAATTCGTATAATTTAATTAAATTTTCACTATTTATATTTTTAGTAAAATAAACTTTTGCTTTTGCCATATATATCCTCCTTTATATTTTTATTATACCTTAAAAATAATATTTTTTACTAATTAAATTTAATTTCTTGCTAAACCATCTACTGATAATACTACTCCTGTAATATAACTAGCCATATCGCTTGCTAAAAACAAAAAAGCATTAGCAATATCCAAAGGTTCTCCAATTCTACCCAAAGGAATCGTTTTAATTAAAGGATCAATCATTTCTTTTGGTAAATTAGATACCATATCAGTATTAGTAATTCCAGGCGCTACGGCATTAACTCTTATATTAAAAGGAGCTAATTCACGAGCAAGTGATAAAGTAAAACCATTAACAGCTGTTTTACTAGTTGGATAACCTATACCACTAGGTTGACCACAAATACTTACCATAGAACTAGTATTTAAAATAACACCATTATTTTGTCCTTTCATATAAGGAATAACAGCTTTTGATAAATTAAATATGGCATTAACATTAAGATCCATTATTTGTTTAAAATCTTCATAAGTAGTATCTTCTATTTTTTTATTACTAGACATACCTGCATTATTAACTAATATATCAATATGACCATATTGATCATTAATTTTTTTCATTACCTTATTTATTTCATTAGGATCATTAAGATTAGGATAATATCCTTCAACATTCAATCCCTCATTATTTAATGAACTAACGGCTTTATCAACTGTTTCTTTTTTTGAACCAAACAAAATGACTTGGGCATTATTTTTTTTAAATAAACGAACTATTTCTAAACCTATACCTCTTGTTCCTCCTGAAACAATAGCAACTTTCCCTTCTAACATTATCTCCTCCATAATCTCAATTTAAGTATATAACAATTAAAGTATTTTTTAAAGATCAAAAAGAAATTAATTATTGTCATTAGCAAATATTTAATTAGTCTTTACAATATAAGGATTATTTATCGTTCCATCTCCTTTGGTTACTTCGACATTGGTATTAAGATTTATTACAGGACGCACACCGATAGCATCCCAGACGATCGTATCGTTCAAGTGCCCAGCCGAGCGAACGCTCCAATTTCCCGCGCGAGAACCGGCAGAGCTGAAGTAGAAGGGGCTCGTTGTCCAATAATGAACTCCTGTATATAGATAATAACTACTATTATTTACTCCATACACCCCTCCTGCATACACTACTTCATCAGCGGTTATTAAACCTACTTTTTTCGTGGACTTTTTATTACCTTTACTATTTGTTACCGTAAATAAATCATGGGCTAGATTAGGACAGGCAAATTGGGGTGTTTT
This sequence comes from uncultured Bacilli bacterium, assembly GCA_947628525.1. Classification (GTDB taxonomy): domain Bacteria; phylum Bacillota_I; class Bacilli_A; order RF39; family UBA660; genus RGIG3091. Next base: position 264 of record CANRAE010000019.1, on the reverse strand, counting down.
TGTAGTATTATAATATAGTCTTGCTCCTGGTCCATAACGTGTGTCTACTTTTCCTACTCCGGTTCCTGTTGATAAGCTTCGATCATTACAAAAGCCTGTATCAGCTATATAACTATCATAAGCTTTTAAATGTTGTTCATACCAATTTTCTAAATAAGTTTTTATATTAGAGTTAACATCATTGGCATGCGCTTGTTCATAGGAGGTTGACCAGTACCCGGCATGAGTCTCTCCTCCCCATAGTTGATAAGTATTACCATCTTT
>CANRAE010000018.1 GCA_947628525.1 uncultured Bacilli bacterium | reverse complement strand
TAATATATAATGTAGAATAATATATTCGGAGATGGTAAGAAATGAATAAAAAAATGATAATAATAACATTAAGTATTATAGTAGTATTAATGACAATAGGTTATGCTCTTTTTTCAACAAGCTTAAATATAACCGGAACAGCTAATATTGTCTCAACTTGGAATATAGAATTTACTAAGATCGTAAAACAAAGTACGGTAGGAGGAGTAACTGAGACTAAGACTCCAACCGCAAGTGGCACAACCGCAACTTTTAACGTCGATTTCAAATCCCCAGGCGATAAAATTATATATGAGATAACTGTTGAAAATAAAGGAACATTAAATGCCATAGTCAATGATATCAACGCCAAAGAAGAAGATAGTGATGCTGTATCTTTTGAAATTTTTAATATTAGTGTTGGTGATAAATTATCGACAGGCTCATCGATAAAATTTCAAATACAAATAAGTTATGATGAAAATATTACTGCTCAACCTAATATCTTAAAAAACACATTAACGGTTAGTATCAATTTTATTCAAGATGTTGGTCAAAGTATAACTACTACTCCTACATTTGTGGTTAACGAATATGGCTATGTTGCTAATAATTTAATTGTATTATTTGATGGTATTAAAAATAGTTCAAACGGACACATTAGTACAGCTACATCATGGAAAGATTTAAGCGGTTTTAATAATGATGGCACTATTTTAAATGGTACTTGGGAAGCTAATGGATTGGTTTTTAATGGTGATAATACTGGTGTGTACTTAGCTGATAAATTAAAAAATTTGTTTAAAGCGTCAAATACGATTGAAATAAGAATTAAATTTAGCCAAAGTGGTAGCGGTATTAGAGATGTTATTTTTGGCAATTATATAGGTGATGGTTCTATTGTGGTTAATTATGAAAGAATGCATGGTACCTCTTATATAAGAACTGATATTTATTGTAATACTTTATTAGATTATAGTCATCAGTATGTATTAAATGCTAATCAAGATATGACTATTACTTTTGTTTTTAATAAAGAAAAGTCAAAAATAGATGTATATGTTAATGGCGTTTTCAAATCCAGCGTTACTGATAATGTAATATCTAAGCTTGATAAAGATTATGTGGGTGCTTATATCGGAAGAGATAGTCGTGTTGGTACTACTGTTTTGAATGGAAAAGTATATAGTTTTAGAACTTATAGTAGAATATTAACTGCTAACGAAATATTAAGTAATTATCAAGCTGATAGTGTAAGATTTAAATAAAAATTATTGACTTAAAGACACTAATGTGTTATTTTATAGATGACACAAAAAGGTGTTTTTATTTTGGTCAAATGGAGGGGATATAATGGTTAAAGAAATAAAAAGCACAAAGAAAAAAGAAACTGTAACAAAAAAAGCAAAATCTACAAAAAAGAATGCTAAGAAGGATACTAAAAAAGTAACTAAAAAAAGTCTTTTTAAAAGAATTAGTGATTGGGTAAAATCGGTTATTAAAGAAGTATCTAAGGTTAAGTGGACTTCTAAAAAAGAAATGATTAAATATTCGATAGCAACTATTGTCTTTGTAATATTCTTTGCGTTATTTTTCTACGCAATCGAATTATTAATGGCACTAATAAAATCATTAATATAAAGGAGGTATATTGATGGAAAAACAATGGTATGTTGTAAATACTTATTCTGGTCATGAGAGTAAAGTAAAAGAGAAACTTGAAATGAAAGCTAACTCTATGGATATGAAAGATTATATTTTTAGAGTAATTATTCCAGAACAAAAAGAAATTGAAGTCAAAGACGGTGTTCAAAAAGAAAAAGTAAAAAAGATGTTTCCAGGATATATCTTAGTAGAAATGGTCATGAGTGATGAAGCTTGGTACGTAGTCCGAAATACACCTGGGGTAACAGGATTTATAGGGTCTAGTGGTAAGGGAGCTAAACCAACACCTTTACAACCTTATGAAGTTGATAATATTTTAAGAAATATGGGTATTAGTAGATTTGAATCTGACAAAGAATTAGAAGTAGGTACTAAAGTTAAGATAGTGGCAGGACCATTTAATGGAATGTTTGGTACAATTACATCTATTGATATGGCTAATCAAAAATTAGAATTAAATGTAGATTTATTTGGACAAGAAACATCAGTAGAAGTTGAATTATCACAAATAGAGGTGGCATAAGTTGAAGATCCAGTTGCAACCAACTGATTTTAACATCTTGCAAGAAAAAAATTATATAGTTTTAAAATATATCGCCTTTGAGTATTATGATAAATGTAAGGATATGATGCCAAAGGAACGTTATGATTTTATTAAAAAGATACCTAAATATTCTAGGGCTGTATTTAATGTTATTGTTGAAAATAGTTTGCTTTTTCCCGATACGAAACAATTATTAATGTGTAAAAGTAGTGATGAACGTGAGATAGTACTTAAACAAATGGCACAAGCATATGGATATAATGATGATATAGCTATTAATAATAAATTATTAGAATATGAAGTTTTTAATACACCAGCATTATTTAATGATGGGAAATTAACTCCTATGGTGGATCCGCAGATTATAATAAATGAATCTATTGAGGTTAAAGAACAAGAGCCAAATGAAGAATTTACTGATCACGATAAGCATTTAGAAGTACCTTCCAATGAAACTAATGATATAAAACTTAATATTGATGATAAGCCTGATACACAAATGGATGAACCAGACATCGAAAATATTAATATAAATAAAATGGAAGATGGTGATGATAAAGAAATGAGTATACATGATTTAAGTGATTTAGGTGATTTAAATTTATTAAAGAAAGAACCAATTTTTGAACTAGATAACTATCTTGCTATTAAGAATGAAGTTTATACATTGTTTGATCGCTTTGCTAATTTGGATCTAGAAAAGAAAATTCAATTTATTAAGATTTTGATAAACGAAGGTAGTGAAAAATCTAAATTAGCTATTGGAACTTTTTTATTACCACGAGATGATGAAGTTATAAACATGTTAAGTCTTGTTACAATAACTGATGTTGCTGAATATTATCATATTCCTATTGCTCTATTAGAATATAAGCAAGATGAATATGAAATGTATGAGACAAAAAATTTGATCAAAATAGGAAAATTAAGTTCTGGTAAGGCCAATCAAAGTTGGTTTGCTCACAATGAATTTACTAATGATAAATCTTTTGATAAAGAATATCATAATCCAATTGTAAAAGAACAAATAGATAATATAAATAAAGAAATAGCTCATTTATTTGAGGCAAATGATATAAAAAAATTAGAAAAGGCATAAATAAATGTTGCTTTTTTTGAAAAAAAGTGTTAATATCGAAATGCTATATTTGATTTATGCATATAGACAAGTGGGAGGCAAAAAGCTATTGAATGCGGACTAGCTATTGGAACCACTCGCGAAAACTAAAATTTATAGGAGGTGTTTTTCGTGGCAAAAGAAGTAGTTAAGAAAATCAAATTACAAATTCAAGCTGGAAAAGCTACACCTGCTCCACCAGTAGGAACAGTTTTGGGACCAGCCGGAATTAATTTACAAGAATTTTGTACAAAATATAATGATGCAACACGTGATAAAATGGGAGATATATTACCAGTTGAAATAACTATTTATGATGATAGAAGTTTTGATTTTGTAATTAAGACTCCACCAGCAGCCTTTTTATTAAAGAAAGCAGCTAAGATCGATAAAGGTTCTGTTAAAGGAAGTAGTGAAACAGTAGGAACTATTACAAAAGCTCAATTAAAAGAAATTGCTGAGACTAAGTTACCAGATTTAAATGCTTATACAATAGAAGAAGCAATGAAGATTATCGAAGGTACTGCTCGCAATATGGGAATTAAGATTTCTGAATAATAAATAAATGGTAACCTATGTGGGAGGATGTCCGCTTACGCTTCCATATATACCACATAAGGAGGATTAAAATGAGAAAAAGAGGTAAAAAATATATTGAGGCTTTATCAAAATTAGAAAAAGGTAAAGCATATACTAAAGAAGAAGCTATTAAATTAGTAAAAGAGACATCTACAAGCAAATTTGTAGGTTCAGTAGAAATAGCAGTTAGATTAAATCTAGATACTAAAAAGGCAGATCAACAATTAAGAGGAGCCATTGTTTTACCAAATGGAACTGGGAAATCTAAAAAAGTATTAGTTATTGCCAAAGGAGAAAATGCAACTAAAGCTAAAGAAGCAGGAGCTGACTATGTTGGTGATACTGATATGTTAGAGAAAATCGAAAAAGAAAACTGGTTTGATTTTGATGTAATGATTGCTACACCTGATATGATGCCACTTCTTGGTAAATTAGGTAGAGTTTTAGGACCAAAGGGATTAATGCCAAACCCTAAAACAGGAACAGTTACAACTGATGTAGCTAAAGCAGTAAGTGATGTAAAAAGTGGACGTGTTGAATATAGAACAGATACATTTGGTAATATTCATGGTATTATTGGAAATACTTCATTTACAGAAGAACAATTATTAGAAAACCTAAATGCGTTTATGGGAACAATTTTAAGAATTAAACCTTCAACGGTAAAAGGTGATTATATTAAAAATATTTCCGTATCTGCTACACAAGGTCCAGGAATTAAAATTATTACAAATTCTTTTGACATTTAGTTAAAGATAATATATAATACAAATTGATTTGCAAGTGCCATAGACAGTAGGTATAAAAATAAATCCTACCGAGGACTTAACTTTATTTAGTTTAAGAGTCTTTATGTCTATGACGTAAAGACTTTTATTTATGGCATTTTAAAATATTGTGAGGAGGTGCTAAAAGTGGCAAACGCAAAAATACTAGCAAAAAAGCAAGAGATCATTGATGAAATCAAAGATCGTGTACAGCAAAATGCAACATTAGTTTTATTTGATTATCGTGGTATTACTGATAATGAAGCTAAGGCATTACGTCGTACATTAAGAGAAAATAATGCTGATTATAAAGTATATAAAAATACTTTAATGGCAAGAGCACTATCTGATTTAAATATTAATGTTGATGAGAATTTGATAGGACCAAGTGCTTTGGCATATGGAACTGATCAAATAGCACCAATTAAAGTATTGTCAGATTTTGCTAAAAAGAACCCTGCTATTGTATTAAAGGTAGGAATTGTTGATGGTGAAATATCAGATCAAGAAAAATTAAATGCTTTAGCAACAATACCATCAAGAGAAGGATTACTTACAATGTTAGCAGGTGGAATGATTGGAATTGCAAAAGATTTATCAATTTGTTTAGATCTTTATGCACAACAAAAAGAAGAAAAATAATTTAAATTAAGGAGGAATATAAAAATGGCTAAATTAAACAAAGATGAATTTATAAGTGCTTTAAAAGAAATGACTCTTCTAGAAATTAAAGAATTAGTAGATGCAATGAAAGAAGAATTTGGAGTAGATCCAAGTGCCGTAGCAGTAGCAGCTGCCCCAGCAGGAGCTAGTAGCGAAGATGCTGGTCCAAGCGTTGTAACTGTAACATTAGTAAATGCAGGAGCTGCAAAAATTAATGTAATTAAAGTAATTAAAGAAATTACAGGATTAGGATTAAAAGAATCTAAGGATATCGCTGATAACGGTGGAGCTGTTAAAGAAGGTATCTCAGTTGACGAAGCTAATGAAATTAAAGCAAAATTAGAAGAAGCCGGAGCAGAAGTAGAAGTAAAATAAATTCGCAAAGAACACTTAGATGTTCTTTTTTTTAATATCACTAAAAAATAATGATAAACTAAAACAACTATTGTAAAAATAAGAAAAATAATGTATTATTGATATATAAGAAAGGTAGAAGGTGGCTAGAATGGGGAAAACAATGAACAAACGCAAAATAGTTGTTGGAATATTATCTTTATTAATTATCATATTATGTGTACTTGGTGTTTATTCGGTTATAAAGTTTTCTACAAATAAAAAATATGAAAATTTAAAAGTTACAGATAGTGAAGTGCAAAAATTGTTTTTATTAACAAGAAAGAGTATGGATGCGCCATTATTTTTTGGTACTAATTACGAAAATATTTATTATAAAAATGATAATGTAATAATGAGTGAAGTTGATCAAGATTTAAAAATGATATTAGCTTTTGAAACATTAGATAATGACAATATGTACATATTAGAAGGAGCCAATACTTTTGATGCAAATGTTTTAAAAGATCAATATGTTAGTATTTTTGGCAGCGATGCTGATTATCAAGATCATACTTTTAAGTATAGTTGTCCTAATGAAATTGTCTATAATCAAAATGCTAATATTTATCAAGTATCACAAATATGCAGTTTTATATATGATACAAGTTATGAGAACAAGATAGTAGAAGCTAGACGTTATGATGATCGTATTGAAATATTTGAAAAAGTAATATTTTATACTTATGAAGATGGTAAAAAAGTATATTATAATGATATTGATTTAACTGATAAATATGTAAAAGATAGTGTTAATTTTGATAAAGATAAGTTAAATAAATATAAATATACCTTTAAAAAAGCAGATGATGGTAAATATTATTTTGAAAGTGTACAAAAGCAAAAATAATGGTAAATACATAAAATAATCATTGATTTTAATAAAAAAATATAGTATTATTAGTAGTACGAAAGGAGTTAACTATAAATAATTGGTTATAGTTAACTCTTTTATCTTTTAAAGGGATTGGTTAAATGGGACAATATTTTAGTAATGAAAGTTTAAAAAGCGAATTGCGAATTATTAAAGTTAAAATATTAAATAATGAATATTCTTTTTATACGGATAATGGAGTTTTTTCTAAATCACAAATAGATTTTGGAACGAGAACTTTAATAGAAAGTCTTCCTCTTGATGTTTTAAGAGGAAATGTACTAGATGTTGGTTGTGGTTATGGGGTTATTGATATTATTTTGAGTAAAGTTACTAGTGCTAATTATGAGGGGATAGATGTTAATAAACGAGCTCTGCATTTGGCAGAAATGAATGCAAAGTTAAATAATTGTAGTAATGTTACATTTTATGAAAGTAATGTTTATGCTAATGTCAATAAAAAATATAATTTTATTATTACTAATCCCCCAATTAGAGCAGGTAAACAAATTGTTTATGATATTATCATGAATGCTAGAAATTATTTAGAAAAAGATGGCGTTTTGTATATAGTTATGAGGAAAGAGCAAGGGGCAAAATCAGCTATACGTGATCTAGCGGAATATTATCAAGTAGATGTAATTTGTAGAAATAAAGGTTTTTTTGTAATTAAATGTATTTTACGTTGACATATTGTTTAAAATGTGCTATTAATATAAATTGGCAACGTATTATTAGATTGGTAAATATGTTCTTTGATTAAATAATGGTATAGGGGTGAAATGAGTGGCATATAAGATAATTAATTGCGGTAAATACCGTAAAAGAAGAAGCTTTTCTAGAATCAAAAACACATACGAATTAAAGGATTTATTAGAGATCCAGAAGAAATCATATCAATGGTTTGTCGAAGAAGGTATTAAAGAAGTTTTCGATGACCTATTCCCCGTAGAAAATTTTTCGGGTACTTTATCATTAGAGTTTGGTGATTATCATTTTGATGAACCTAGATACTCTATTAAACAAAGTAAAGATCGTGAAACAACTTATGCGGCACCTTTAAAGGTAGATGTTCGTCTTTTTAATCATGAAACAGGCGAAGTAAAAGAACAAGAGATATTTTTAGGTGATATGCCATTAATGACTGAAAGTGGTACTTTTGTTATTAATGGTGCAGAACGTGTTATTGTATCTCAATTAGTAAGATCTCCAAGCGTTTATTTCAATAAAGAAGTAGATAAAAGTGGAAGACCTTCGATTACATCACAAATTATTCCAACACGTGGTACATGGTTAGAATTTGAAACAGATGCTAGGGATGTATTATATGTAAGAATAGATCGTACTAGAAAAGTACCTTTAACAACTTTATTGCGTGCATTTGGTTTATCTAGTGATGAAGAAATACTTAAACTATTTGGACAAGATGAATATCTTGAAAATACATTAGCTAAAGATTCTACTAGAAATACAGATGAAGCCTTAATAGAAATTTATGAAAAATTAAGACCAGGTGAACCAGCAACATTAGATTCATCTAAAAACCAAATTATTACTAGATTTTTTGATGAATTTAGATACGATTTAGCTCGTGTAGGACGTTATAAATTTAATCGTAAATTAAACGTATTAGATCGTGTGTTAAATCAAACTATCGCCGAAGATATTAAAGTTGACGGTGAAGTTGTTGTTGCTAAAGGAACATTAGTTAACAAAGAAGTATTTGATAAATTAAAAACTATTTTTGAAAATGGTTACAATGTTAAAGAAGTTACCATTAATAAAGACTTAGATAATTTAAATAAAATTCAAACAATTAAAATATATAATCCAGCTAATAAAAAAGAAATAATTACTTTGATTGGTAATGATCAAACAACAGAGGTAAAAAGGCTTACTATACCTGATTTATACGCATCAGTATCATATTATTTAAATTTATTAAGAGGTATTGGACAATTTGATGAAATAGACCATTTAGGTAATCGTCGTATCCGTCAAGTTGGTGAATTATTACAAAATCAATTTAGAATAGGTGTTTCTCGTATGGAACGTGTTATTCGTGAACGAATGACTACCCAAGAAATGGAAGAAGTAACACCTAAGACATTAATTAATATAAGACCTATTACTGCTGCTATGAAGGAGTTCTTTGGTAGTAGCCAATTATCACAATTTATGGATCAGACTAACCCTATTGCTGAATTGACGAATAAAAGACGTTTGTCAGCATTAGGACCAGGTGGACTTTCTCGTGATAGAGCAGGTATGGAAGTTCGTGACGTTAATCCATCTCACTATGGTAGAATTTGTCCTATTGAGTCCCCAGAAGGTCAAAATATCGGACTTATTACTTCTCTTGCTAGTTATGCTAAAGTAGATGAATATGGATTTATTATGACACCATATCGTAAAGTAAAAAATAAAGTGTTAACTGATGAAGTTGATTATTTAACTGCTGATGATGAAAATGATGTTATTATTTCCTTAGCAACAGTTAAGATAGATGATAATAACATGATGATTGAAGATGAAGTTCCTGCTAGATTCCGTGGTGAGAATATTTTAGTAAAACCTGAACAGGTAGATTATGTCGATGTCTCACCACAACAAGTTGTAGCAGTTACTACTAGTTGCATTCCTTTTTTGGAGCATGACGATGCTACTCGTGCTTTGATGGGAGCTAACATGCAACGTCAATCAGTACCATTAATTAAAGCCGAAGCTCCACTAGTTGGTACTGGTGTAGAATATGTAGCAGCTAAAGATTCAGGAGCTGTTATTGTTGCCAAAGCGGATGGTATTGTTGATTATGTTGATGCAAGAAAAATTGTTATTAAAAATAAAGGTGGTAAAGATGAATATCATTTAGCTAATTTCGAATTATCTAATGCTGGTACTTGTCAACATCATCGACCAATTGTTAATGTTGGTGAAAAAGTAGAACGTGGAGACGTTATTGCTGATGGGCCAAGTACTGACAAAGGTGAATTAGCCTTAGGTAAAAATGTATTAGTAGCATTCATGACTTTTAATGGTTATAACTATGAGGATGCTGTTATCTTAAATGAAAGATTAGTAAAAGATGATGTCTATACTGGTATCCACCTAGAAGATTTTGAAATGCAATGTCGTGAAACGAAATTAGGACCAGAGGAAATTACAAGAGATATTCCTAATGTTAGTGATGAAGCTAGAAAAAATCTTGATGAGAATGGTATTGTAATAGTTGGTACTGAGGTAAAAGAAGGAGATATTCTTGTTGGTAAAGTAACACCAAAAGGTATGGCTGAACTTACTTCCGAAGAAAAATTATTGCATGCTATCTTTGGAGAAAAGACACGTGAAGTAAGAGATACATCATTAAGAGTTCCACATGGTGGTGATGGTATTGTTCACGATGTTAAGATTTTCTCTCGTAAAGAAAATGATGAATTACCAGCAGGAGTTTCCAAAGTAATCCGTGTATATATAGCTCAAAAAAGAAAAATCCAAGTTGGAGATAAGATGGCAGGACGTCATGGTAACAAAGGTGTTATTTCTTTGATTTTACCAGAAGAAGATATGCCATATTTACCAGATGGTAGAACTATTGATATTATGTTAAATCCACAAGGTGTTCCATCACGTATGAATTTAGGTCAAATTCTAGAATTACATTTAGGTATGGCTGCTAAAGAATTGAATGTTCATGTAGCTACACCGGTATTTGATGGAGCTAAGACAAGTGATATTGAAGAAATGATGGCAGAAGCTAAACTTGCACCAGATGGAAAAACAGTTTTATATGATGGTCGTACTGGTACACCATTTGATAACAGAATATCTGTTGGTGTTATGTATATGATTAAATTGCATCATATGGTTGATGATAAATTACATGCAAGAAGTACAGGACCTTATTCAATGGTTACACAACAACCACTTGGAGGAAAAGCACAGTTTGGTGGACAAAGATTTGGAGAAATGGAAGTTTGGGCATTATATGCTTATGGTGCTGCCCATACATTACAAGAAATCTTGACTGTTAAATCAGACGATGTTATTGGTCGTGTTAAAGTATATGAAGCAATTGTTAAAGGCCAAGAAATTAATCAAGCCGGAGTTCCTGAAAGTTTCAGAGTTCTTATGAAAGAATTCCAAGGTTTAGGACTTGATATTAATATCATTAATGATAAACATGAAGAATTACAATTAAAACAAATCGAAGAAGAAGAATATAAAGATGACTTTGTTGGCAATGCTGATGAGATTGAATTACCAATACCAACTCATGAAGATGAAAACAGTGATTATGATGCAGGCGATGAGACCGAAGATGAAGATGACTTCGATGAAGATTTTGAAAGTGAGTTTGAAAGCAAATTTGAACAAGAATTTATGGAAGGGGATGAGGACTAATGATAGAAGTAAATAAGTTTGAAGCCTTAAAAATAGGTATTGCCTCTCCTGATAAAATTCGTGAATGGTCTTATGGTGAAGTAAAAAAACCAGAGACAATTAACTATCGAACTTTACGTCCAGAGCGTGATGGATTATTCTGTGAAAAAATATTTGGACCTACCAAAGATTTTGAATGTGCATGTGGTAAATATAAAAGAGTAAGATATAAAAATATTGTCTGTGATCGATGTGGTGTTGAAGTAACTCGTAGTCAAGTAAGACGTGAGCGAATGGGTCATATTGAACTTGCTTCTCCTGTATCACATATTTGGTTCTTCAAAGGAGTACCATCTCGTATGGGATTAGTTTTGGATATGTCGCCAAGAGATCTTGAAGAAGTATTATATTTCGTTAGTTATGTTGTAATAGATAAAGGTATTGCTCCTTTGGAAAATAAACAGACTTTATCTGAAAAAGAATATCGTCAATATTATGAAAAATATGGTAATGGATTCCGTGTTGGTATGGGTGCCGAAGCCATAAAAGAATTGTTACAAAAAGTTGATATAAAGAAGGAACTTGAACAAATTAAGAAAGAATTAGAAGATGCGCAAGGACAAAAAAGAACTAGATTATTAAAGCGTATTGATGTATTAGATGCTTTTGATAAATCAGGTAATCGTCCAGAATGGATGATTCTAGATTGCATTCCAGTTATACCTCCTGAATTAAGACCAATGATTCAATTGGATGGAGGTCGCTTTGCTACTAGTGATTTAAATGACTTATATCGTCGTGTAATAAATCGTAACAATCGTTTGAAAAAACTTATTGATTTAAAAGCTCCAGGTATTATTATTCAAAATGAAAAACGTATGTTACAAGAAGCAGTTGACGCTCTATTTGACAATGGAAGACGTGGTAGAAGTGTAACTGGTGCCGGAAATCGTCCTTTGAAATCAATTTCTAGTATGTTAAAAGGTAAGCAAGGAAGATTCCGTCAAAACTTATTAGGTAAACGTGTTGACTATTCAGGTCGTTCTGTTATTGTTGTTGGTCCATCTTTAAAGATGTATCAATGCGGAATTCCAAAAGAAATGGCTATTGAGCTATTTAAACCACATGTCATTAATGGTTTAGTATCTCGTGATATAGCTCATAATATTAAAGCTGCTAAAAGATTAATTGAAAATAGAGATCCACAAGTATGGGATGTAGTAGAAGATGTTATCAAAGAACATCCAGTTATGTTAAACCGTGCTCCTACATTGCATAGACTTGGTATCCAAGCATTTGAACCGGTTTTAATTGGGGGAAAAGCGATCCGTTTACATCCACTAGTTTGTCCTGCTTTCAATGCTGACTTCGACGGAGATCAAATGGCTGTCCATGTACCATTATCAGAAGAGGCCCAAGCAGAAGCAAGATTATTGATGTTAGGATCTAATAATATCTTATCACCTAAAAGTGGAGATCCAATCGTTACTCCTTCCCAAGATATGGTTTTAGGTAACTATTACTTAACTATGGAAAAAGAAGGACTTGATGGAGAAGGAAGAGTATTTAAAGATTCTAATGAAGCCTTAATGGCCTATGAAAGACGTGAATTAACTCTACATACAAGAATTGCTTTACCAGTAGATTCATTTAAACATAAATTATTTACTGAGGGACAAAAAGGTAAATACTTAGTTACTACTGTTGGTAAATTAATATTTAATGAAATTTTACCAGATTCATTTGCTTATATTAATGAACCTACATTAGATAATATTCAAAGTATTACACCAAATAAATACTTTATTGAACAAGGACAAAATATTAAAGAAATTATTAAGAGTATGCCTCTTGTTAAACCTTTCCCTAAGGGAACTTTGGAAAATATTATTGCCCAAGTATTTAAACGTTATAAAACAACAGAAACTTCTATTATGTTGGATAAATTAAAAGATTTAGGATTTAAATATTCAACCGTGGCAGGTATTACAATATCTATTAGTGATGTTGTAACTAGTGATAATAAAAATGAAATTATTGCCGAAGCTACTAAGGTTGTTGAAAAGATTAATAAACAATATCAACGTGGTTTAATTACTGAGGAAGAAAGATTCCAAAAAGTAATTTCTACTTGGGATGATGCTAAAAACCAAGTACAAAAGGAACTATCTGAAAAAGCTAATAAATATGTAGATAATCCAATTTTCATGATGATGCATTCTAAAGCTCGTGGTTCTATTTCGAACTTTACTCAAATTGCGGGTATGCGTGGTATCATGTCTAAACCTGATGGTACACCAGTTGAAATTCCTATTAAGTCTAACTTTAGAGAAGGATTATCAGTATCAGAATTCTTCTTATCAACCCATGGTGCTCGTAAGGGTAGTGCCGATACAGCATTAAAAACTGCTGATTCTGGATATTTAACGAGACGTTTAGTTGATGTTTCACAAGATATAATTGTAAGAGAAGAAGATTGCGGTACCGAAAATGGTGTTGTTGTTCGCGAATTTGTAAATGACAAAACAGGTGAAGTTATTGAAAAATTATATGATCGTATTATCGGTAGATTTACAAATAAAAAGATAATCAATCCTGAAACAAAAGAAGTTATTGCTGATAAATTAGAATATATTACGGAACAAGTGGCTGATAAAATTATTAAGGCAGGTATTAAAGAAGTTGAAATAAGAACAACTTTAACATGTAATACTGCTAATGGGGTATGTCAAAAATGTTATGGTAGAAATCTTGCTACTGGTAATGTTGTTGAAATAGGTGAAGCTGTTGGTATTATGGCAGCGCAATCAATTGGTGAACCTGGTACTCAGTTAACTATGAGAACGTTCCATACTGGTGGTGTTGCTGGTGGAGAAGATATTACCCAAGGTTTACCTCGTATCCAAGAGTTGTTTGAAGCAAGAATTCCAAAAGGTAAAGCAACTATTTCCGAAATTAATGGTAATGTTTCTAAAATTGAAGAAGATCATGGTCGTTTTAGAATTAGTGTAACGAATAAATTAGAAACTAAAGAACATGTTTCAAATTATGGTGCTAAGCTTCGTGTTAGTCTTAATGACTCTGTTGATGCTGGTGATAAGTTAACCGAAGGTGCAATAAGCCCTAAAGAGTTATTAGCAGTAACCGATCCACTTACAACCCAAGAATATATTTTGAAAGAAGTTCAAAGTGTATATCGTAGTCAAGGTGTTGATATTTCTGATAAACACGTTGAAATTATTGCTAGACGTATGATTTCCAAAATAAGAATTATTGATTCTGGGGATACAACGTTCTTACCAGGAGCATTAGTAAATTATAGAGAGTTTACTGATGGTAACAAGGAAGTAATCATTAATGGTAGACGTCCAGCTACTGGTAGACCAATATTACTTGGTATTACTAAGGCTTCACTTGAAACTGATTCATTCTTATCAGCTGCATCTTTCCAAGAGACGACAAGAATCTTAACTGATGCTGCTATAAGAGGAAAAGTTGATACTTTACAAGGATTAAAAGAGAACGTTATTATTGGTAAGTTGATCCCAGCTGGAACTGGTGCTAAGCAATATAAAAACGTTGAATATGAATTGGCATCACAATTTATCGATGAAGAACCTATTGATAAATTAGAAGATGAACTTATGGAATAAAAGACATGCCTATTGGGCATGCCTTTTTTAATATATTACTATTTTTTTTGAATTAATAAGTTAATTATGATAAAATGACGATAGAGGTGATACTATGATAGAGCAAGTAGGTAAAATCAAAGAAATATTTATTCCTTGTAATCGTGAAGATATATTACAAAGTTTGCAAATTGGCTTTATTGTAGAAACCAATGACGGGTTAAAAACCATAATTCAAGATCAAAATGATATTAATTGTGATTACCTTGTTGGTGATATGGTTCAAATAATTAATAGAACAGTTGATGGTAGAGAATTTATTGATATAAAAGAATATGATGGTGATGTAAATGAGTAAAGGTTTTGAATTATATGATCATAATAAAAAATCTTATAATAAAATAAAAAAATTTTTTGCTAATAATGAACATATTGCTTGCATTGTTCACGCAACGGGAACAGGTAAAAGTTATAATGGTTTGCAATTTGCTTATGATAATAAAGATAAAAAAATTATGTATATTACGCCGACCAATGCTATTATTGAGCATTTATATGATTTGATAAAAAAAGCTGATTTAAATTTAGAAAAAGATTTTAATCATGTAAAATTTGCTACTTATAGTAGCTTAGTTAATCTTTCAAAAGAAGATATTAACAAGATGGCAATAGATGCTTTAATTGTTGATGAATTTCATCATATTGGAGCACCAATATGGGGTAAAAGAATAAATGAAATTATCAAGACGCATCCTAATATTGATATCTTAGGATTAACAGCTTATACAGTTCGTGATCGTGGTAGTCAATATGAACGTGATTTAACAAATAGTTTGAACGATGAATTATTTGCTGATAAAGTTGTTAGTAGATATGACTTATGTGATGCTATGATCGATGGTGTTTTACCGAAACCTATATATAAATCTATCTATATAGGTTTTGGCGGAGTAGAAAAAGAATTAGAAGACAAAATATATAATGGTCATTATAGTCATTCTGACCTTGTTAAATATGAGAAAATATTACATGATTGTAAAAGTAGAATTACTGATGCCAAAGGTGTAAAAGATTTAATTATTGATAATATTAAAAAAGATGGTAAATATATTTATTTTTGTCCGCCATATCGCGTTGAAGGTATTAATGATGTTGAATCGATTATGAAAGAGGCCAAAAATTGGTTTAAAGGTTATCTTGATGACGAAGATATTCAATTTTATGTTACAACTAGTGCTGACGATAAAAATGGTAAAATTAATAGACAAGCATTTTATAATGATGTTGATTTAAATGGTAATAGTACTAAAAACAAATTAAGAATAATGTTTGCTATAAATCAATATAATGAAGGTGTACATGCTCCTGGTTTAGATGGTGTTATTTTAGGTAGAAATACATCATCTGATATAGTCTTTTTTGAACAAATAGGGCGAGCTTTATCAGTTGTAGATAACCAAGAAGATGTTATTAATAAATACAGTTCTTTTAGTCGCGAAGAATTAATAGAGTTAGCTAAAAAAAGAGGTTGTAAAAAGTTAGATAACATGTCTCATGATGAATTAATTGGGTGTGTTACTGCCCCAGTTATTATAGATTTAACTAATAATTATGAATATATTAAAGAATTGCAAGATAATTTACAGGATCGTTTAAAAGAAGCTAAAAAAAGTCAAAAAAATGGTTCCCGTAATATCAAATTAACTGATGCTTCTTTTGATATTGATATACTTAATTTTGATTTGTTTCAAATGTTAGAATATTTAAAAACTAGAACTAAAAGTCCTGAATGGGAAGAGATGTATGATTTAGCAAGTAAATTCCATCAATCGTTTGGTCATATCAATATTCCAGCACGTTTTAGAACTAATGATGGCATTAATTATGATGCTTATGGTAAACAATTAGGTAAATGGCTTCATACGCAAAAAGCAACTTATTGTGAAGGAAAGTTATTATTATCTAGAAAAGCATCCTTAGATAAATTAGGGATGGTTTGGGATAAATATAACGATATTGAGTGGATGGAAAATTTGGAATTATGTAAGAATTATTATCAATATCATCATGACTTATACATTCCTGATGGTTATAAAACAATTAATGGTTATGAATATGATGAATCAGGAGTAAAATTAGGTGTTTGGTTAAATAATCAAAGAGCTAATTATAAAAATGGTAAATTATCTACAGAGCGCATTGATTATTTGAATAATATTGGGATGGTTTTTACAAATGTTTTTGATATTAAGTGGCAAAGTAAATATGATATAGCTAAAAAATATTATGAAGAACATGGTAATTTAGATGTTAAAGTCGGATATAAAGTAGATAAGTTTGATCTTGGTAAATGGGTACAACGCCAAAGACAGTTAAATGATAAAGGGCAATTAAAAGAGGAAAGAAAACAATTATTAGAACAAATTGGTATGTCTTGGCAAGATGCTTATGATTTAGAATGGTTAGATAATTACCAATTAGTATCATCATATTTTGAAAAACATCATCATTTAAATATCCCTAAATCATTTAAAACAATAAATGGTTATGAATATAATGATCAAGGTAAAGATATTGGTAGGTGGTTAATTAATCAAAAAGCTCTATATAACAACGGTACTTTAAGAGAAGATCGCCAAAAATTATTGTCTAAAGTAGGTATGGACTGGGAGAAGGTTTTTGAAAAAGAATGGCATAAAAATTATGAAGAAGCAAAAAATTATTATAAAGAACATCATAATTTAGATATTCCCCCTGCTAGTAAGTTAAAAATAGATGGATCTAATAAGAATCTAGAAAAACTAGGATCTTGGCTTTATAATCAAAAATATGAATATAGTAAAGGTACTTTATCTAATGAAAGAAAACAACTTTTAGAAAATGTTGGAATTAATTGGAATTCTTTTTATGATATTGAATGGGAAAAGAAGTATAATATACTAAAAAAATATTATGAAGAGCATGGTAATTTAGATATTCTTTCTTCTTTGGAAGATAGTAATGTCAAAGATTTATTATCTTGGATTAATACCCAAAAATCATCATATGTTAAAGGGACATTACTACCAACTAAAGCTATAAAGTTATCTTCACTAGGTATTGTTTTTGAAACAAGAAAAAACAAAGAAGCTAAGGAAGAATTTTGCTTAACTCATAATATACCTATATCTAATAATCAAGAAATAATCGAGCATATTCCTTATAAATTATTAGAATCTAAAACTAATTATTTAAACGATAAAAATATACCTCTTGTTGTCAATAATAAGATGCACGAAATTTATACAATGAGTAATAAGGATATGAATAAAAAATATAATATAAGCCTTCAAGAACTATTAAAAAAATATTCCAAAACTTATATTAAAAAAGGATCATAATATGTTTTTAAGTCAATATGTAGATGAATTTTATTATGAACAAATTATAGATAATTATCCAATGGAATATTTACTTGGTTTAGATGAAAAAAAATTTATATCTGTTTATAATTTATTACAATTAAGAGGTTTTTACTATATTGAAGATATTATATTAATGTATTTAGAAATATTTAATATGGATGCTAATGTTGTTAACGACAAACTTGATTTTTTAAAACAAGAACTTGGTGATAATTATATAGCAATTATGGGTAATAATATGATTCTTTTTAATAAGATTATAGAATAAAAGAGTTCATTTTTTTGAACTCTTTTGTGTTTTTAATAAATCTCTTATTTCTTCCAAAATAACTATTTCTTCATTTTTTGGTACTTCTTGTGTTTCTTCTTTAAGTTCTTCTTTTTTCTTTATAAAGAAATTATTGATCAATTTGATAAAAATAAATATACAGAAAGCGACGATTAGAAAATCAATAACATTTTGAATAAATGCTCCATAAGTGATAGTTGCATCTTTAATTCTTATAGAAAGATTTGATAAGTCATGTCCACCAATAATTATTCCTATAATAGGAGTTAGTATATCGTTTACTAATGATGTAACGATTTTAGTGAAAGCACCACCAACAATAACACCAACAGCTAAATCTAGTACATTTCCTCTTGCTATAAAAGTTTTAAATTCAGCAACAAATCCTTTCATTTTCTTTTTGTCATTTTTTAATTTGTTTAAAGTTTTTTCTTTCTCCATTTTACCACCTCTTAAAAACATTATAGCACTTTAAAACTAATTAGAAAACAGCATTATTTATATATATACATCTTATTTTACTTTTAATAAAAAGCATGGTACAATACAAATATATTGAAAAAATATTATAGGTGATAATATGAAGTCTAAACAACTATTTCTTAATATGATTGCTACGATCCTTGCTTTTCTTGTTAATACAGGAATTAGTTTTTTCTTAACTCCTTTTATAACCAAACAATTAGGAGAAGAAGCTTATGGTTTTATATCACTTGCCAATAATTTTGTTATTTATGCAAGCTTAGTTACTATTGCTTTAAATTCTATGGCGGGACGTTTTATAACAATTAAAATACATCAAGAAAAATATGAAGAAGCAAATAAATATTTTACTTCTATTCTGATTGCTAATATCTTTTTTACTTTAATTTTAATAGTACCTAGTGCTTTTATTGTTTTCTTTTTGGATAATTTATTAAATATATCACCGGAACTTATTTTAGATGTCAAAATATTATTTGCTTTGATATTTATTAATTTCTTTTTGAGTATTATTAATGCTACTTATTCAACTGCTACTTTTGTTAGAAATAGGCTAGATTTATCATCAAAAGTTAATATTATTTCTTATGTGTTAAGAGCAGGATTATTATTAGGTATTTTTGCTTTGCTAAAACCAATCATAAAACCACGTGTATCTTATGTCGGAATGGTATCTTGTATTGTATCAATATATGTTTTAATTATGAATATTTATTATACTAGAAAATTAATGAGTGAAGTAAAAGTCCATAAAAAATATTTTGATTTGAAAAAAATATTTGAAATTATTAAATCTGGTATTTGGAACACAATCACAAAGTTAGGACAAATTTTTTCTGATGGATTAGATTTATTAGTTACTAATTTATTCATTAATCCCCAAGCAATGGGGCAATTTGCTATTGTCAAAACGATTACTACATGTCTTAGTTCTTTTATCTCAACTTTTGCTGGTATTTTTTCACCACAACAAACAATTGATTATGCTAAAGGGGATATCGATGTAGTAGTAGATGATTTAAAGTTTTCTATGAAATTAACTAGTTTTATGTCTAATATGCCATATGCTTTTTTCGTTGTATTTGGTTTTACTTTTTATCGTCTTTGGGTTCCAGAAGTTGATACTAATATTTTAAATACTTTATCACTTTTATCAATAATATCACAATTAACATTAAGTTCTATTGTTCCTTTGTGGCAAATATTTACCATTACTAATAAATTAAAGGTCAATTCCCTAGTAACCGTAGGTACTGGTTTTTTGAATATTTTAATTGTCTTTATATTATTAAAATATACTAATTTAGGAGTTATTGCTATTGCAGGAGTTTCATCAGTAACAGCAATGATAAAAAATATTACTTATACACCAATGTACTCTGCTCATTGTTTGGAAGTAAGTAAAAAAACTTTTTATCCAGAAATATTTAGAAATCTATTTGTAACAACACTATTACTAATTAGTTATTTTATAGTTTATCAACTATTACCAGTTAACTCATGGTTGGCATTATTCTTAGCTGTGTTTATATGTGGTATTTTGGGATGCATTATTAATTATATATTCTTATTCTCTAATGAAGATAGGCAAGAATTTAAAGCTATTGCTAAAAAAATAATAAAAAAAATGTCTTGGCTTGAAAATATAATTTGGAATATGCGTGTTTATTTTAGAAATATTTATTGGTTTATTTATCGCTTTAAAAAAATTGATAATAATAAAATTATTTTCGATAATTTTAATGGTAATGGTTTTGGCGATAATCCTAAGTATATTGCTATGGAATTATTACAAAATAATCCTTCTTATGATTTAGTTTGGTGTTTAAATGAAATTAATTATAATAAAGAGGAGATTATTCCTAATAACATTAGAAAAGTTTTAATCGGAAGTAAAGAATGGATTTATGAAAATTGTACAGCTAAGGTTTGGGTCGACAACGTAAGAAAAACTTATTTTTATAAAAAAAGAAAAGGACAGATATACATTCAGACTTGGCATGGAGGGTTTGGAGTTAAGCAAATCGAAAAAGATACCGAAAGTACTCTTGATTCTCGATATGTAAAAAAGGCTAAACTTGATTCTAAAAATATTGACTTATTATTAAGTGATAGCAAGTGGAAAACGGAGTTATTTCAAAGATGTTTTTGGTATATAGGTGAGATAGGAGAATTTGGTTTACCGCGTAACGATATTTTGTTTGATGAATTTCAAAAAATAAAAATAGCTAAAAAATATAATAAAAAGTTCAATATAAAAGAAGATACTATTAAAATATTGTATGCACCAACGTTTAGAAAAAATTTAGGTATAGATGCATATCGATTAAATTTTGATAAAATAATTAAAGCCTTTGAAAAGAAGTTTAATAAGAAGACAGTAATATTAATTAAATTACATCCCAATGTTTTACATTTAAAAGATCAATTTGAATATAGCAATAATGTTATTGACGCTAATAATGTTACAGATACCCAAGAGTTAGAAATATATGCGGATATGATTATTAGTGATTATTCATCCATGTTGTTTGAGTTTTTATTAATGAATAAGCCAGGTTTTATTTATGCTAATGATTTTGAAGAATATATGAAAGAACGCCAATTATATTTTGATTTATCTAAGTTACCTTTCCCTTTTGCTATTTTTGAAGATGAATTTATACAAAACATTAAAACGTTTGATGAAGAGGCTTACATAGAAAAAGTTAATGACTTTAAAGACCAACAAAAACCAATTTGTGATGGTAAAGCTAGTAAAAAAGTCGTTCAATGGTTAAAAGAAAAAATGGAAGAAGGTAATGCAGATGACGCTCAAAAAAATAGTAAACACAATTAAATATAGATGTGCTTTAATTAGTGATTGGTATTTACGTAAGATAAAATATAGAAAAGTAAAAAATAAAGTTTTAAAAGATCAAATAATAAGATATGATATTTATAAACAAGTAAAAAGAAAATATAGTAAAGTAGTTAGTAAAAACAATAATCCTTCACCTCCAAATAATTCAAATAAAATTTGGATTTGTTGGTTTCAAGGACGCGATAATGCCCCTCTTTTAGTTAAGAAATGTATTAGTAGTATTGAAAAAAATCTAAAAAAATACGAAGTGATTATTCTAACGATGGATAATTATAAAGATTATGTTGATTTTCCAGATTATATTTTAGAAAAAGTTAAGAAAAAAGAAATAAGTTTAACGCATTTTTCGGATTTATTACGTTTAAATGTATTAATAAAATATGGTGGTATTTGGATAGATTCTACTGTTTTATGTACTACTAATAAAATACCTAGTTATATTTATAAGCAACCTTTGTTTGTCTTTAAAGAAATAAACTTAAATCCATTAGATACTATGCCTACTGTGGCATCAAGTTGGTTTATAGCAGCGGGTCCAGATAATAATATATTAATAGCCACAAGAGATATGCTTTATGCTTATTGGCAAAAACATAATTATTTAAAAGATTATTTCCTTTTTCATATTTGTTTTAAACTAGCAACGGAAATATATCAAGGGGAATGGGATAATGTTCCTACCTATAATAATATTAATCCTCATATGTTGCAATTTGAATTACAAAAAGAATTTAATAAAGAAAGATGGGAAGAATTAATAAATATGGCGCCTTTTCATAAATTAAATCGTCATATTAATAGTGATGGTGAAGTCTTTACTAATCTTGATTATATTTTAAATGATTATAAAGAAAAATAATTAGAAAGAAAGTGATAATATGGTCTATGCTAGTCTTTTAGCTGGTGGTAAAGGGGTAAGAATGGGACAATCTGTCCCCAAACAATATTTAATGTTGGATGATAAGCCAATATATATATATACATTAGAGCGCTTTTTAAATAATAAAAATATTGATAGGATATTATTAGTATGTGCCAAAAGTTATGTGGATTATGTTTCTTCGGAAATAGTTAAATATTTTGGATCGTCTTGCAATATTGATATTATAGAGGGTGGGGAAACAAGAATTGATTCTTTGATTAATAGTATTAATTATGTTATTAACCATTTTACAGTTCATGATGATGATATTTTATTAACGCATGATGTTGTAAGACCTTTTGTTAGTGATGAGATTATTGATAATAATATTGAACAAGCAAGAGAATATGGGGTAGTTACAACGGTAGTTCCAGCGATTGATACAATTTGTGAATCAGTTGATGGATTATTTGTGAATAATATTCCTATTCGCTCCCAAATGTTTCAAATTCAGTCTCCACAAACTTTTAATTTAAAAAAAGCTATTGACGTGTTTCCTAGCTTATCACAAGATGAAAAAAAACTAATAACAGATGCATCTAAACCTTTTTTTCTAAATGGTGATAAAGTCCGTTTAGTTTTAGGTTCAAATGATAATTTTAAAATAACGAATCAACATGATTTAGCTTTTGCTAATCAATATATTAAGTTAAAAACCAAAAAGAAGTAAATCATTTACTTCTTTTTACTATATATTTCTTTGGAAATAACGGTTCTTAAACATTGAGGGGTGATGAATGAAAATTCATTACTTTTTTAATGTCAAAAAAAATAGACATAACAACTATGTCCTGTTACAATAAATTTGAAAACATAATAGTAAAGGAAGTTGTTTATGTCCA
>CANRAE010000017.1 GCA_947628525.1 uncultured Bacilli bacterium | reverse complement strand
ATGATATTATTTATGAGGAACAAATTAAAGAATAAGTGCTTTAAAAAGTTGTTGTACTTCTTCCTTTAGGGCACCATTGACGAATCTGTTCGAACATTCGAACTTTGATATATAGAATCAATCGAAAGATTGGTTTTTTCTGTTTTTAGAAAGAAATCATAGGAAAGATTAGTGTCTACGATAAAAATAGTTAAAGAATAAACCAAAGATTTAAAATATAATTTAAATAGCAAAGATAATGTGACATCATTTTTAAAATCTAAAATTGAAAAGTTAAAAATTACAATAGATTATTGGAAAGATGAATTTCAAAGGGTTGTTAAATATATTTACGATAAAATACATTGTATATTTTGTGATGAAGAAGATAAATATAAAGAAATGACTGATGATTTATAAATGGAATTATAAATGAAAAAGAATACAATAATGTTATTAATAAAAAAGAAAAAAATAGAGATGTTTTTGATAGATAAATACATTATTGTATGATATTATTATAATAATAAGAGGTGCGCAATGGAAGAAAATAATAACTTAAATGAAATAATAAATGAAAATGATCCTGATTGGGGTGAAGATTTAGAAACCCAAGTAATAGAAAACAATAATTCTTTAATTGATGATTGGGAAGATTTTGAATTTGAAGATTTAGAACCTGAAGGAGAAACATTTAGTAATACATCAACTCAAAGTGATCCTAATAATGATATATATTATTTAGATGGATATGGAGAAATATATGAATTAGATAATTATCTAAATAATGGAAATGGTATAATTGAATTATTACAACATGCAAAAAACAAAGAGCAATTTAATTATATTTTAGGTATGTCAAAGAAAGAAAGTCATGATGAAAACTTATTAAATTATCTAGTAAGTATTAACTACAGTATTAAAGACTATATTTCAATAAATGTAGGAGGATATCAAATATTTCAATATACAGCTTTAGTTGAATACTTATTATCCAAAGCTAATAATGAAGAAATTAAAGATATTTTAAATAAAATTGCATATGTTGATGAAACCATTGCAACTATAGTGGCAGCTCGTAATGATAGAATTGAATTAATGAAATCTAATTATAATTTAAAAGATAAAATTGTTTATAAAAGAATTATACAATATTTCAAAGCAAATCCTGATAAGATTGATCTAGAAGTTATTAACGAATGTGTTTTAAATACTGATATTATTAGAGAATTTATTAATTTAGGATATCAAATATCAGAGAATTCACCAGATGAATTATTACAAAATAATGAAATAATGAAAGAAGAATTCCTTAAACTAATAAAAATAGATAATAGTGATATACTTAATAAATTGGATAGTGAAATAAACTCAATCCCTGGTGCTTATGGTATGCTATATAAAAGTAAAACAAAAGAAATTTTTAATCCAGAATTTACAAAAGTATTTGGAGAAAAAGCTGTAGAGCAAATGATTAAATATATTGTTTTAGGTGATTATCAAATTGATTTGTCAAAAATAAATGATAACAATATAAAACAAATTAAAAATATTTATGATTCTTTAATTGATGATAATGACTTTGATATTAATTTATTTACCAATATAATATACAAATTTAATATGAATCCTAATATTTTTGATGATTATAATAAAGATACAATAGATTTAAATAAATTAAAAATATATTTTAAATTTAAAGAGTTAACAATCAATGATATTAATGATTTAAATGATATAGATAATATTTTATATGACTTTGAGCAAAGTAAGATAAAAATAACTGATAATGCAATAGATTTAAAAAATATAATATGTAATTTATTAACAAATCAAACTTATTTTGAAACAAAAAAAGGTTTATTAGAGTTATCAAGTAAAGAAAAACTGTCAGTATTAAAAAATTCTATAAAAGATGAAACAAAAAAGAAAGAATTGGATAGTTACATTATTTTAAGTGAATTTATAACTAAAATTGATAGTATTGATAATGTTGAACAACTTAGAGAAATAGCAAATGTTATAAATCAACAAATTCTCAATAATGGTATTAATTTTAATTGGATAGATTTTAATAAAAAAGTTATGAATTACTATACAATTGAAGCTAATGAAAGAATGACTGATTTTAGCAAATATTTAACAGATACTTTTTATGATGCAACGGATTTTAGTTTTAATGATGGTACAAATGTTAATGGCAAAAGAGTAAAAGTTGCCCATATAAAAAGTGGCGAAGAATTTAATTCATTAATTCATGTTTTAAATGCTTATCAAAATGGGGGAACAGCTGGAACAATTGAATCTATTTTGTCACCAAAGTTTATTGGGCAGTTATATATAAGTTTGACTGGTATAAGCGATGAATATAATAGAATTTGTGTTAATCAAGATTCAAGATTTTCAATTAAAGTATTATATTCAAATATTCCTAGCGGTGGTATATTTTGTGCATCAAATAGAGATACTGGCATAATTGCCAACCCAAATAGTAAAAAAATTTATACAAGATTACCAGCAAATATGTACCCTTTTAGAAGATTGGTTAGAAATACTGAAGTGCATGGTTCTGAAACATATAATGAGTTTGATGTGTTTAGAGATAATCTTGTTCCTAGTGGAATTGCTTTTATGGGTAACGATCCTACTGAAGAAGAAATAAATACTGCTGCCTATTTAGGAGTACCTTTAGTTAAGATAGAAGATTTGCAAGAAAGTTTTAGAAAAGATTCATTTTCTATTTCAAGAAATGGTATTTTATCATATGATCAAAGTTTTTATAATATAAAAGACCATGAATATGAAAATAAACAAGTATTGGCTACACCAAATGATAAATATGATATATTATTAAATGTTATAAAAAATACAATTCAAATTAAATCACAAAAATCAATAACAATAGATTCCTGTAGTGAAAAGGATGAATTAGGTAATGAAAAATATTTTGTTATGTATAATGATGAAAAATATTCAACTACACCGGTATATGAATTTGTTGATTCAAAAAGAGTAAATATAGAAACGGAATACTATGAAAAGAGTTTAATCAAAAATAAAATTTATAGTTATTTAAATATTCAACCTAGTACAACTTTTATCAATTGTAAATATCCATCAGGAAAAGAAGTATTGTCTGTAATCGAAAACACTAGTACATCACGATTAATTGACAGATATATAGATTACTTAGTAGATATTTCTGACTCACAAAGAGACTTTAATGAGTTAAATAATTATAATATCAATTCTATAGAAGAGTTGCAATTGTTGAATAAAATCAATTCTATAGATAACAAATCTTATATTAGTTTATTT
Source organism: uncultured Bacilli bacterium (assembly GCA_947628525.1). Lineage (GTDB taxonomy): Bacteria > Bacillota_I > Bacilli_A > RF39 > UBA660 > RGIG3091. The sequence continues at coordinate 20,115 of CANRAE010000017.1, read as the reverse complement.
GAATCATTAATAAAAACTAACAATTATATTGAACCAAATATAGTACTTAATAAAATAATTAAAAAAAAGGAAGAGTTAAATTTAGTATTATCTAAATATAATGAGTTATTAAACCAATCACAAGTATCTACGAATAATGAAATATCTAACAAGTTTGAAACAACACCATTAACAGAGAATAATTATGAAGAAGAAGGGCACAAAAAATTATAAAGTAGTACAAAATTGTTGCTACTTTTTCTATCATTTGATAAAACTAATATAGTGATTGATATAAATCAATCGTCTTTATGTGAAGGAGTTGTAAATAACTACACCACTCGCACCAGCTTGATAGAAAACTCAAACTCAAACTATTAGAGTACGAACTATTTGAGCTTGATAAAAGCATAGGGTTATGTTATTATGTATTTGTCAAGGATGCCTTGCATAAAATAAATAGGACAGCATCTGAAATCAACAAATGTTGAAATCAGATGTTTTTGTTATTTTAAAAGTAAAAAGGAGATTGATATTTTGGATCCAATCGAAAAAAATAAACATTCTAAAATAGTTCTTCCTCCAAGTGCTATGTATGAGACTTTGGATAGAATAGATTATTTATTGAATAATAAAAATGAATTAATGTCGATGCTAATCAAAAATAATCAGAATTTTAATAAAGAACAATTGGCTTATTTAAAAGCTTTATTAAATTTAGAAATATCGGTCTTTTCTAATGAAAAAATTAATAAAAGTATGATAGATAGTCCATTATTTTTTGGTATAATTAAGTACAATTTATATGAAGGACTATTAAAATTATTAAAACAAATAAATTCTGTTAATTCTCACCAAATAGTTGTAAGGATTGGCTTGCCAGATCAAAAATGGCTAAATATACGTACTTACACCAATTTATTTTCCTTTGATTTAATAGAAATAAAAAAAGATCCAGAATGTATGAAATACTTAATTCAAATTTATGATAATGAAAGGTATACAATCGAACTTGCAAACTCTTTAATAAAAAAAACAGATCCAATAAATATGGGAAGTTCTGAAATAGATTTTCACCTTAAAGAAATTAATCAAATAGGAACCAATTCCCAACTTATTGTGAATGAAATAACAAATTACTGGAATCTTTTTCCCTTGGAAGATAATATGATTAGAGGGAAGAAAGTAAAAATGTTATCTTTTGCCAAGGTATATAAAATAAATAATTAAAGTAAATAAATGTAAATTGATGATTATTTAATTGTTATGATAAAGAAGCTTAGTTATTAAAAATGTGCATAAAAAAAGATAGACAATTATTAGAAGATGCTTTATAATATTAACTAATCTTAAATCTTAGGGAGTGGTTTTATGGGAAAAACAAATTCTAATACATTTAATTTTGATTCAGAATTACAAGATTATGAAATAGAAATTCTAAATAAATTCATCGATTCATATCGCCATCAAAATATTATAATTGCTGATAGTTATTTTGTTGATTTCGATTTAGTGCCACTTTCTTATAAAGAAATCCTTTTTAAAACGGAGAAAGAGCATTGGAAACGCGTCGGATTTTCTAAGCAGATATTTGATGGGAAAAATCAATTTGTAGTTGAATTATCCCTAAATAAAAGTAGTAGAGGTTCTTTACTTGATCAAAATGATCAATGTTTATGTATTGATTATTTACGTATTAAATCAAATGATGATATTCATTACATAACTTTAAGTACTAATGATAATATTAAAAATAATATTTTAAGTAATATCCTAACTGTTTTTGATGAACACAAAATTATTTCTCCTAGTGATGCATATGCCAAAAGTATGTATACTAATAAATCATTAAATTATTTTATCCATAATCATGATTGGTCAAGAATTGAACAAGGACTTGATGAAGCACCAGAGTTAGCAAAATCTTTATTTATAATAGATGAAAAAAAGACTTTACCAAATAATTATGAAGCTTCTTTTGGAACCATTTTATATCAGTTAGTTAGTTATCGTGCTAATAATTATTATAGAATGAGTGAAAATGATCTTCAAAAAATAGATGATGTAATTACTAAAATAATTGATAGTCCTATCTTAAAAGTAAAATTAGTAGAACAAATTAATAGTGCTGATCAAAATATATTTTCACCAACTAAATCTATTTTACTAGAAAATAATAATTATAGTGGTAGAAGACATGGTTCACTTCAATATAATATGGACAATAATACTCTTGTAAATGAGGATCTTAAATTTGATAAACTTTCACATTTATTAGTCAAAAAAAGATAGCGTTATCTGCGTGATAACTCTTTTTTTTTAGACTATAATTGATTATAATAATATAAATAGGAAATATTGATGCTTAAATGAGGTGTTTTATGGTATTAAATGGGAAAAGTAAACGTTTAGGCATATATCATTTTTATGATAAGGATGGTATAGTAGATCGTTATGTCACATATTTTTTAACGGAATTTAGAAAATTTGTAACTGATTTAATTATAGTTTGTAGTTGCAATTTAAAAGAGAATGAACAAAAGAAATTAGAAAAATTGGGACGAATAATTAATCGTTCAAATGAAGGGTTAGATATATGGAGTTATAAAGTAGCTTTTGAAAAGTTAGGATGGAATAAAGTCCTTTTGTATGATGAAGTGATCTTGTTAAACGATACGATGATGGGACCAATTTATAGTTTTGCCGAAGTTTTTAATAAAATGAATAAAAAAGATGTTGATTTCTGGGGATTAACAATGTATGAAGAATTTGAGGCTAACCCGTTTCATAGTGTGCATGCTGAATATGTCCCTAGACACTTACAGTCATATTTTATTGCGTGTCGCAAAAGTTTGGTTATAGATCCGAGTTTTCAAAAATATTGGGAAAATTTAACTTTGTTTAAAAATTATCAAGAGGCAGTTGATCATCACGAAAAAATATTTACTAAATATTTCGAAGACAAAGGATTTAAATGGGCTAGTTATATTGATAGTAAACAACTTAATGATATATCTTTAAATCCCATTTTTTTTGCTCCATTAAAACTGATTAAAGATTATCGCTTTCCTATTTTTAAAAAACGAATTTTTTTTGATTCATGCAATGTTGTTTTAAAAAATAATACTGGTGAGCAAGCTTACGAAACTTTTAACTTCATAAAAAATAATACGAATTATGATACTAGTATGATTTTAGAAAATCTTTTACGGTGCTATCCGCATGACATACTAGTTAAAACTCTTAATTTCAATTATATATTATCTACTAGCCAATGTAATAATAAGAAAATTAAGTCCAAAGTAGCTCTTATTTTTAGATTAATGCATAGTGAATTATTAGAAAAATATAGAATTTTTATCGAAAACATGCCCAAAGAAGCTGACGTTTATATAATTACTAGTTCTTCAAAGCAGCAAGACATAATTATCAAAAACTTGCCTAAAAATTTATATCATAAATTAGATGTTATTGTTATTGATAATTGTGAAGAAGATATGCATAGTGTTTTGATCAAATGTCAAAAAATTATTAATAATTATGATGTTGTTTGCTTTGCGCATGATATTGAAAAAGATAATGGCGAATTAGGAAGCATTAACGATTCTTTAGAATATAAATGCTTAAATAATAGTCTTGGTTCTAAATGTTTGGTAAAAAACGTCATTGAACTATTTGAAAATAATGAAAAATTAGGTATTTTATGTTCACCTTTTCCAAATCATGGTAAATATTTTGCTTCATTAGGTAATGAGTGGGGAAATAATTATAATCATGTCTTAAAACTTGCTCAAAAGTTGCAGATTAATGTTCCTATTTTAAAAGATCAATTAGTAATAGCGCCTTATGGCAATATATTTTGGTTTCGACCTAAAGCTATTAAAAAATTGTATAATGATCAATGGCATTATGATAATTATTTTCAAAAAAATAATTTAAAAGCGAAGACTAGATCAGATATTATGACTTTACTTTATCCTTTTATAGTTCAAGATGCCCTATATTATCCTGGTATTTTAATGAGTGATAACATAGCAGGTATCGAATATCAAAATATTTATTATTATTTACGGACATATCAAAAACAAATATTAGAAGTAACAAAAGGTTATTATTGTGAAGATATGCGTGATAGCTTTAAATTATTTTTCTTTGATGATGGCAAAATAAGGCATTATTTTAAAGGCATATTTTATTGTTTTCGTATGATTATAAAAAAGATAATAGTACGTTTTTTATATATTATTTTACCTAAAAAAATGTATATAAGGTTTCGAATGTGGTTTTTAAAAAAGAAATAATATAATTAGAAGTTGACCTTTACTAAAACAAAAAAGCATGATATATTTATAATGTAATTTATGATAGTAGAGGTGGTTTGTGTGAAAAACGATAATTCAACTGATTTTGATGAACAAACGGAATTTAATTTGGATCCAAAAGACGAAAATGAGATGGAAAATAGTAATGATGATGATTTAAACTCACGTATTAATCGATTATATGGACTTGAAGATACCAAAAATTATGAAGAAAAAAAAGTAATTAATTATAATCCAGAAGAATTATTAGCTACAAGAAAAAAATTGTTAATTTTATTATTCATTCTTTTAGCTTTTGCATTCATTTTTATTATTTTTCTATTTAATCCATTAAGTCATTCTTCAAATGATAAATCTAGCAGTGATAATGAAGAAAAAGATACAAATGATGATGCCCAAAATACAGTTGATGAATTACCATTAGGAGAAGTTCAATTATCAAATAATATTGTTTTGGGACTTAACGCTTTTGCAACGTTTTCAATAGCTGATTTTTATTATCAAGATTTTTATAGTTTATTTAATCAACCATCATTATTATCTTCACAAATGAGTGATAATCTAAAAGTATATTTTATCAGTAAAGATAATACTTTCTCTGAATATTTAAATGAATTAGGAGTAACAGAATATGTTAAGAGTTGTAATGGAGTAGGACTAACTCTTGATAATAATAAAATGAATAGTTTCATTGCTAAAACATTAGGTAGCAATACGCAACTTGCTGATGGTGCATATAAGTATTTATATACTAACAATGATCTTGCTAAATATGTAATACTTATTATTACTAAAAATGGTGATAATTATAAATTAACTTGTTCTAATGAGCAATTAAATACTAATGTTAATAAATATTTACAACAAAAACTAGTTAAAGCTATGAAGACTGAGACCGGTATTGAGATTTATCAAAGCGTTGTCTTTATTAATGAAACTGGTGTATATAAAGAGCCTGGATTTAAAACTTTAATTACTAATGATGTCAATGTCAAATTCGATGATTATATTAATAAAGGTTCAATGTATCGTTTTAGTTTTACCATAGAAGACAATGGCAACTATTATTTATCGAAAATAGAATTAGTAGAAGAAGACGGATAGTCTTTTTTTCTTTGGATAAATGTGTTATAATTGGTCTGGGAGAGGATAATATGGGTATTTTAAAAAAAGATAATAGTCAATCTTTACAAGATAAAAAAATAATTGATAACATTAGAGGGTTAGCTATTGATATTATTGATTGTGCTAAAAGTGGACATCCAGGTATTGCCTTAGGGGCAGCACCGATTATGTATACTTTATACGCTAATCATTTAAATTATGCAACTGATAATGATAAGTGGCTTAATCGTGATCGTTTTGTTTTATCAGCAGGACATGGATCAGCTTTATTGTATGCTATTCTTTATTTTGCTGGTTTTAATATTTCATTAGATGATTTAATGAAATTTCGCAAACTTAATTCTATTACGCCTGGTCATCCTGAGTATTTAGTTACTCCTGGCGTTGATATGTCAACAGGGCCATTAGGACAAGGTATAGCTAGTGCTGTTGGTATGGCTATTAGTGAACGTTATTTAAATAATTATTTTGGTAAAGATATTATTGATTATAACACTTATGTGTTATGTGGTGATGGCGATCTAATGGAAGGCGTAAGTTATGAAGCTTGCTCATTAGCTGGTAAAATGAGTCTAAATAAACTAATTGTTTTATACGATTCTAATGATGTAACATTAGATGGTGAATTGTCTAGATCCTTTAATGAAAACATTAAGATGCGTTTTGAAGCTATGGCATGGCAGTATCTCTTAGTAACTGATGGCGAAGATATCCAAGATCTAAACGAAGCCATTAATAAAGCTAAGAATAGTGATCGTCCAACTATTATTGAAATTAAAACGACAATAGGTAAATTTTCTAAATATCAAGGTACTTCGAAAGTACATGGTAGTGCTCTTGACGAAGATGATATTTTGGCAATTAAGGATAAATTGAATTTAAGAGAAGCACCTTTTGCTATTTCTAATGATGCTTTAATGAGTTTTAGAGAAAAAATTGATAATCGCTGTGGTAAAAATTATGACGATTGGTTAAAAAATGTCAAAAAATTATCAGAAAACGCTAAAAAAGAATTAGATTTTCTTGAACATTATCACAATAAAGTCCAACTTAAAAATATTTATTATGACATTCCCGAAGATAATGGAGAAGCTACTAGGGTAACATCAGGTAAAATTTTAAATTCTATTGCTACTAAATATCCATTTATGATAGGTGGCAGTGCTGATGTTAGTAATTCAACTTATGCAGTATTAAATAATGAAACAACTTTTGCCAATAATAATCCTAGTGGTCGTAATATTAACTATGGGATAAGAGAACATGCCATGGGAGCTATATCAAATGGTATTGCTTTATCGGGTTTAACGCCATTTGCTTCAACCTTTTTATCTTTTGCGGATTACATGAAACCATCTATTCGTTTAGCTGCTTTAATGAATTTACCAGTAATTTATATTTTTACTCATGACTCTATTACTGTGGGCGAAGATGGCCCAACACATCAACCAATTGAGCAATTAGCTATGTTAAGAAGCATTCCTAATTTAGATGTATATCGTCCATGTGATGCCAATGAAGTAATTGGTGCATATAAAACAATTTTAGAAAGAAGAAAACCATCTTGTCTTATTTTAGGTCGTAATAAAGTAGATATTAATAAAAATACCAAAGTTAATGAAGTAAAAAAAGGTGGTTATATTTTAGAAAATGAGCATGGTGAATTGGAAGCTGTATTAATTTCTTGCGGTGAAGAAATGGAATTAGCTAGTGCAGTTCAAAAAATTCTAACCGAACGTGGGGTAGCGATTAGATTAGTAAGTATGCCTTCAATTGAAGTATTTCATGAGCAAAATGAAAAATATCAAAATAAAATTATTCCTCAAAATAAAGAAATATTTGTAATAGAATTATCTTCATCTTATTCTTGGCACCAATTTACTAATAAACAGGATCATCTCTTTACGATTGATCACTTTGGTAAAAGTGGCAATAAAGATGAATTATTAAAAGAATATAATTTTGATGCTGTTAATATAGCTGATAAAATTGAAAAACTTTTAAAATAGTTTTTCTTTTTTTGACAAAATTTCCTTAATAAATTCGTTATTATTATTTTGGTGATGATATGAGAATATATTATATTTTTAAAATTAAAGAAGATTATATTGATCTTTATCGAGATCAACCCAATACTTTATACAACATATTAAATCAAATGTACTATATGCGTAAAAACGAAATAGGGTATGGCTTTAATTTATTCCATCAAATGATTAATCGGATCGATAAATTTGATCTTGATAAATATTTATATGTTTTAATGCATACTAAAATGAAATATAGTAAAAAAGGGGATGAACATATATTAAATAATTTATATAAAGATGAAATAAGTATTTTAAAGGTTAAAACAACACATTTAATTATTAATGCTAATAAAAGTTATACGGAGTTTTTTATGCTTTTAAATCAGTATGATCCGTGCTTCTTTGTTTGTGATTTTAATAATCATGATTATTTTTTCCTTTCTAATATTAAATTACTTGTCTAAAAAAAATATTTTTAGTAAAATGTTATTGAGGAGATGATTTTATGTTAATCGATATTTTACAAGTATTATTTGGTGTTTTAATCGGTGCGGTTATTGGTTTTTTGGTATCTAAAAAAGTTATGACTAGTTATTTAAAAAAGAACCCACCTATCAATGAAGAAATGATCAAAGCATTAATGACCCAAATGGGAAGAAAACCTTCACAAAAACAAGTTAATCAAATGATGAAATCCATGGAAAAATATATGTAAAAGGTTGACTTACCGCATGAGTTATGTTAAAATCTTAAATGTTTGAGTCCTTTATAGCTCAAACCGCCTTGAAAAGGTTAAAAAACAATGCTAATTGTACCTTAAAAGCGAGTCTAGAATTAATAAAGGAGGTATAAAAATGAAAGCAGTAATTAAAACTGGTGGTAAACAATACTATGTTACAGAAGGCGATATTATTTATGTTGAAAAACTTAATGGTAATGTTGGTGATAAAGTAGTTTTTGATGAAGTATTAGTTTGTGATGGTAAAGTAGGTAATCCTTATCTTGAATCTGCTACGGTTGAGGGGAAAATTGAAAAGCAAGGAAAACAACCTAAAATAACAATTTTCAAATATAAGCAAAAAGATAGAAGTAATCGCCGTAGACAAGGACATAGACAACCTTATACAAAAGTTGTTATAGAAAAAATTAAAGGATAATATGGTTACAGTATTAGTAGATAGAAACAAAGAAGAAATTAAGATTCTTGGTCATTCTGGTTTTGCAGAGTATGGACGTGATATTGTATGTAGTGCCATATCAGCTATTGTTATTACTAGTGTTAATGCTATTTTGACTTTTGATAACAATTATTTGCAATATGAAGAAAAAAAAGATATCTTTACGATTAAAATCAAAAAGAAAAATGAAATTACTTCTAATCTTATTACTAATATGTTAAATTTATTAAAAGAATTAGAAAAAGATTATCCCAATAATATTAAGATAAAGGAGGAAATACGATGATGATGTTAAAGTTAAATATTCAATTGTTTGCTCATCATAAAGGGCAAGGTTCAACTTCTAATGGACGTGATTCTAAGGGTCGTCGTTTAGGAGCAAAAGCAGCTGATGGACAAATGGTTAGTGCTGGATCTATATTATATAGACAAAGGGGTACTAAAATATTTCCTGGAACAAACGTTAAAAAGGGAAATGATGATACTCTTTATACAACCGTTACTGGTGTTGTAAAATATGAATCATTTGGTAAAGATAAAACTAAAGTAAGTTGTTATCCAGCTAATTAATAGATATAAAGTATGTTTATCATGCTTTTTTTATTTATAATTTTTATAAATCATAATAAATATGATTAAGGGGGATTCGTATGAAGTTTGATGATTTATTACAAGAATATCAAAATTTACAATTAGATATTAATAATATAACGTCAAAAATGAATAAAATTGAAAATGATATTTTAGAATATTGTCTTTTTGATATTCATAGCATCGGTAAAATTATGGCTAGTATTATGATGATATTGGAAGGTAAAAAATATGTATATCTTAGGTTAGATAAAGATAAGGGATCATGCATTACCAAAGAAGATCAACCACTAGATCCTTTGGAAACAATATATTTAATACCTAATGAAAATAATAAGATATTGTTTAATATATTTTCAAATAATTACGAGTCATTTTTTCATTTTGATTATTTGCAAGATTATATACGATATGCTGTCGCTTACAAAATAGAAAACGATAAATATGATCTTACTGAAAAAGAATTAGATCAAATAGCTATCAAATTTATTACCAATAAAAGAAAAGAAATAAGAAATAAAAAATTATTAAAAAATTAAATCTATTTATTCAAAAAAGAAATATTTATTGACTTTTAAAGGCAATTTTAATAGAATATTACCTGGTGATTTTAATGTTAATTTTAGATAAAAAAATTAGACCAGGTATGGTTGTTTGGGCAAAACAAATACCTTATTATGATAAGCCTTGGTTAGTTGGCCCTAAGGATAATGCGATGTATGCTATTACGTCTGTCAATGATAAATATTTTTTTGGTTGTCCTTTAATAAAAGATAATAATTCGAATCGTAATTCGACATTTTTATCAAATAAAATATATCCATTAACTTATAATTCTAGAATTAATGAATGTATTTATTGTATTGATAAAAATTATATTGTTAATCCTAACACTTTTACTATTGCCCCTAAAACGTTTGAACATTTTAAAAGAAAATTATATGAGCGAATCGTAATTGATAAAGCGGAAGGATACAAAGAATATAATGATTATTATGCTGATGAGTATATGTTGGAACATAAACCACCAGTAGGAAGTGTTATTGTTTATCCAGCCCCTGAAAAAGTATTTAATATGTTTTATATAAAAGACGAAGATAAAAATGCCTATTATTTACAAGCAGTTAATAAACAGGATAAAAATATATTTGAAGTTAGTTCTAAACAAATCATAAAAAAATTAAAAAATATCAGATATTATTCGTATTATGTAGGGGAACAGGTAAAAATAAATAATCCATATAAATAAAAAAGAATAGGGTGATACTATGTTTATTGATGAAGTAATGATAAAAGTTGAAGCAGGGAACGGTGGGGATGGTTGCCTTGCTTTTCGTCGTGAAAAATATATTCCTATGGGCGGACCTTTTGGCGGTAATGGAGGTAAAGGTGCTGATATAAAATTTGTCGTTGATGAAGGACTTCATACCTTAATTGATTTAAAATATATGAAAAAGATTAAAGGGGAAAAAGGGGAAAATGGTCGTGGTAAAAATCAAGATGGTGCTAATGCGAAGGATGTAATTGTGAAAGTACCATTAGGTACTATTATTACTGATAATGATACAGGAATGATTTTAGCTGATTTAAAGCATAAAGAAGATGAAGTGGTAGTTGCTTGTGGTGGTCGTGGAGGACGAGGAAATACCGCCTTTAAAACACTCAATAATCCTGCTCCTAATTTTGCTGAAAATGGTGAACCAGGAGAGACTAGAACTTTAAAAGTGGAACTTAAACTTTTAGCTGATGTGGGATTAGTAGGATTACCTAGTGTTGGCAAAAGTACAATTATATCATGTGTATCTAAAGCTCGTCCTAAAATTGCTGCTTATCATTTTACTACATTAACTCCTAATCTTGGCGTTTGTAAAAGCAAAGATGGTAGAAGTTTTGTAATGGCCGATTTACCTGGTTTAATAGAAGGAGCTAGTAACGGTGAAGGTTTAGGCGATCGCTTTTTAAGGCATATTGAAAGAACACGAGTGATTGCTCATGTTATCGATATGTCAGGTTTTGAGGGAAGAGATCCTTATGATGATTATGTTACAATTAACCAAGAATTAGAAAAATTTAGTAAAGATTTATTGAAGAAACCACAAATAATTATTGCCAATAAAATGGATTTAGAAAATGCCCAAGAAAATTTAAAAAAATTTCGCCAAAAAGTCCATGAACCAATTTATGAAATATCAGCTATTACTAATACAGGATTAGAAGAAGTCATAACTAAATTAGCTGATATGTTAGATAAAATACCATATACGCCATTATATAATGAAGAATCTTTTGAATCACATGTTTTATATAAATTTAAAAAAGAAGAACCTTATACCATTGTTAAAGAAGGAAATGATTTTGTTATTAAGGGTGAAGAGGTTGAAAAATTATTTAGAATGACTAAATTTAATACCGAAGAAGCAATTCAAAGATTTGCTAAAAAATTACGTAAAATGGGAATTGATGATAAATTAATAGAACTTGGTTGTAAAGAAGGCGATATGGTTCGCATTTTAGATTATTATTTTGAATTTAAATAAATTTTTGGGAAAAATTGGCAATTTTATGATTATAATAAGAAAAATAAAGTTTATAATGACTTTATTTTTTATTTATGATAAACTTTTAGTAGGTGAAGTGATATGAAAAACAGAAGTGAATTACGAGAAATAAGTATGAAAGTATTATATCAAAAATATATCCTAGATAATACTTCTACCAAATATGATATAAAAACATTAATTAAAGAGCAATTAGAAGTAGAAAATGCTTTTGTAAATGAATTAGTTAATGGTGTCATTCTTCATCAAGAAGAAATTAGTCAATTAGCTAATAAATATTTAGTTGATTGGAATATTGATAGACTTAGTAAAGTTGATAAAGCTATTTTAAGTATTGCTATTTATGAGTTAATGTATACAGAAACACCAAGTGTTGTTGCGATTAATGAGGCAATAGAATTATCTAAAAAGTATAGTGATGAAAAGGTTGTTAAAATGTTAAATGCAACCTTGGATAAAATATATCATAATGAGGTTTAGTTATGAATGCTAATTATATTACTGTTACACAATTAACTAAATATATAAAATACAAACTTGATAATGATGTTAATTTAGATACAGTTTATTTAAAAGGAGAAATTTCTAATTTTAAAGCACATACAAGAGGTCATTTTTATTTTACAATTAAAGATGAAAATACTAGAATTAATGCAGTTATGTTTTCAAGTAATGCTAATAAAATAAAATTTATGCCGACGGATGGTATGAAAGTTTTAGTAAGAGGAAAAGTTAGTGTTTATGAAGCTACTGGTGGTTACCAAATTTATGTCAACGAAATGTTAGAAGATGGTATTGGTAATCTTTATATTGCTTTTGAACAATTAAAAAAGAAATTAGAAAGTGAAGGCTTGTTCGATATAGCGAAAAAAAGGAAAATTCCTAAAATACCTACTACCATTGGTATAATTACTGCCCCAACTGGTGCTGCCATTAAAGATATATTATCGACCATTAAAAGACGTTGGCCTTTAGCTAAAACGATTCTTTTTCCAAGTTTAGTTCAAGGAGAAGAAGCAGCTAATGATATAGTTAGAAATATTAATTTAGCCAAAAATTATGATTTAGATGTTTTAATTATTGGGCGTGGTGGTGGATCTATTGAAGATTTGTGGCCTTTTAACGAAGAAATAGTAGCAAGAGCTATATATGATCTTGATATACCAACCATATCCGCTGTTGGCCATGAAATTGATTTTACAATAGCCGATTTTGTAGCCGATCTTAGAGCACCAACTCCAACTGGTGCTGCGGAAATGGCTGTACCAAATGTTAGTGATGTTACTAATTATTTAAAACAATTAGAAGTAAGATTAGCAACTAATATAACTAATAATATTAATATGAAAAAAGAATTATTAAATAAATTGCAAAATAGTTTTGTTTTAAAAAATCCTTTAACTATATATGAAGTTAAAGAGCAAAAATTTGATCATTTAGTTAATAATCTACTTATAAATTATAAAAATTTAGTTAATAATAATAGTAATAAGATTATGCTTTTAAATAATAATCTTATTAATAGTATTACTAATGTTCTTGAAAAAAATACTAATAAATATAATATTTTAATTCATAAATTAGAAACATTAAATCCTATTTTAACTTTAAAAAGAGGATATGCAATTGTCAAAAAAGACAATAAAGCTATTGATTCTATTAAAAAAATGAAAAAAGATGATATAATAAATATAGAGTTACAAGACGGAATAGTAAATGCAAAGATTATAGGAGGTTAATAATGATTAACAATAATTTTGGAAATTTTAATTCTGCTAATAAAAATTTCCAAACAGGTAATATTGCTGGTATTAATAAAACACCGCAAAATATTTCAGGTATAAGTAATAATCCTAATAATATTAGTGGAATTAATAAAATGCCCCTTAATAATGATCGTTTTAGTAAGGTAAAAATTGATAGACAAATGTCTAAATCAATTATGAATTCTAGTGGTGAAAATGTAATTAGAAATAATTTTAATAAAAATGGAGGAAATAATGCCAACGGTTAAAGAAAAAGATAAAAATTTTGAAGAGTCGCTAAATGAATTAGAGCAAATAGTTAAAGATCTAGAAAGTGGTAATATACCATTAGATGACGCTATTAATAAATTTAATGATGCTATAAAAATTGTTAAAATTTGTAATGATAAATTAAATAAAGCCGAAGAAAGCGTTAATAAAATATTAAATAAGGATGGGCAATTAGAAGATTTTAAAGTTGAATAAATTACCAGTTATGGTAATTTTTTTGTTGCCTATAATAATAATGTAGTTACTTTAAAAGGAGATGAGATCATGAATTTTAAACGTAAACTACTAAATATTTTCTTCCTTCTTTTATTAGTAATTCCCATACAAACATATGCCTATTCACAAAAGGTTGTATTAGGAGGACAAAATATAGGAATTGAGGTACATTCCGATGGTATTATGGTTGTAGGATTTTACAAGGTTGATGATGTATATCTAGGACGTAATGCTGGTATTGATATAGGTGATAAGATTGTTAAAATAGCTAATAAAGAAGTAACAACTATTGAAGAAATGGTAACACAAATTAATGAAAATATTGTTGATTCTAAGGTAAATATGACTATCTTAAAAGGTAATAATGAAAAAAATGTTACACTTAATTTAGTTCAAGATGATAATGGTGTTTATAAAACCGGATTATATGTTAAAGATGAAATTACTGGTATAGGTACTTTAACTTATATTGATCCTAATACTAAAATATTTGGGGCATTAGGACATGAAATAGTAGAAGCAAATTCTAATACTAAATTTGAAATTAAAAATGGTAAAATTTTTAAATCAGAAGTAACTGGTGCTACTAAAAGTGATGGTAATAATACTGGTGAAAAGAATGCAACTTTTAATAAAAATATTGTTTATGGTAATATTAAAGAAAATACTGTTCATGGAATTTATGGTATCTATACAAGTGAAATTAATCAAAATAACTTAATTGAAATAGCTGATATTAATGAAATAGTCCCTGGTGAGGCTTCGCTTTTAACTGTATTAAATGGTAATGAAGTTAAGGAATATAAAATTAATATTTTAAAGATTAATACTAGTTCAAATACGAAGAACATATTATTTGAAATTACCGATGAAGAATTATTAAAAACAACTAATGGTGTTATAAAAGGAATGAGTGGTAGTCCAATAGTTCAAAATAATAAATTAATTGGTGCAGTTACTCATGCTATTGTGAATGATAACGAAAAAGGATATGGTATCTTTATTACAACCATGTTAGAAGAAGGAGAAAATTAAGAGACATTAAGTCTCTTTTTATATCTTTATATAAGAATGTTAATTTTTTACAATTATTATTTATGATGTATTTTAACATTAAAAATTGTATATATATAAATTTTTGTTATAATATACTTAGTTGTAATAAGGAGAAAGTTTATGAAATTTAAACGTTTAATTATAATAATTCTGATAATATTAGCAATAGCACAGTTATATAAAGAGACATTTGGAAATCCTTTATTAGATATTAGGATTCATTGGGGAATTAAACTACCAACAGCAGATAAAATACTTTATAGTAGAGATACTGGTCCAAGTTTTTTTGGAGATGGGGAATTTTATACTGTTCTTCAATATAAATCTAAAAGAAAAATAAAAAAATTAAATAAAATAGAGTGGAAGCAAGATAAAAATTCAGAAATAGAGGAATTTATTTTAGAACGATTTAGTCGATTAGAATTTAATGATAAGCGTATTGATGATAAATATAAAGTTAATTTGAATGAAGATTATTTATATTATGAACAATACGATGAAGAAGATAACTCCCATATAGTTATAATATATAAAGAAAACGAACAACGCTTATATATAATAGAAGTGCTTTTATAATATAGTTTTGTAAAAAACTATATTGAAAAGCATAAAGAAAGATGATAGAATTTAATTAAATGTGTTGAGTGGGACATGAAAATTTTTAGATTCTTATATAGCGATGTTATGTTGGTGGAAGATAACTTATGATTAAAAATTTTTACTACCCAGGAACTGGACTTGAAAAAGATTCCCGGCTAAGGCCGTTATAGAAATTAAGTAAAAAATGGGATGGTACCGTGCTTAGTCACTCCTGCAGTAATGCGGGAGTTTTTTCGTTTAAAAGGAGGTAATAATATGTTAAATATTAAAGAAAATGAAAGTTTAAGCATTTTAAATCATAGTTGTGCACATTTACTAGCACAAGCTGTTAAACATTTATATCCAAATGCAACGTTTTGGGTAGGACCAGTAATAGAAGATGGTTTTTATTATGATATCGATTTGGGAAATATAACACTAACAGAAGAGGATTTGCCAAAAATCGAAAAAGAAATGAAGAAGATTTCAAAAGATGGCAAAAAAATAATTAGAAATGAAATTAGTAAAGAAGAAGCTTTAAAAGAGTTTAAGAATGACCCTTATAAAATTGATTTGATTAATAGAATGGATGATAAAATAACTACTATATCCACATACACTCAAGGAGATTTTACTGATCTATGTAGAGGACCACATGTCGAAAATGTAAAACTATTGAAATATTTCAAACTATTAAAAGTAAGTGGAGCCTACTTTAAAGGTGATTCCCAAAATAAGATGTTGCAGCGAATTTATGGGGTGTGTTTTGATACCCAAGAAGCTTTAGACGAATATCTAAATTTATTGGAAGAAGCCAAGAAAAGGGATCATAAAAAACTTGGTAAAGAATTAGGATTATTCATGATGAGCGATTTTGGACCTGGTTTTCCCTTCTTCTTAAACAATGGTATGATTTTAAAAAATCAACTAGAAAATTTTTGGTATGAGGAACATACTAAAGAAGGATATGAATTTATTAAGACGCCAATAATGTTAAATAAGGAACTTTGGGAATTATCTGGGCATTGGTTTAATTATAGAGAAAATATGTACACTAGTGAAATAGATGAAAAAACTTTTGCTATAAAGCCAATGAATTGTCCAGGAGGAATGTTAGTTTATAAAAATTCCCTTCATTCTTATAAAGATTTGCCTTTAAGAATAGGCGAATTAGGACAAGTTCATAGGCATGAAGCAAGTGGTGCTTTAAATGGACTTTTTAGGGTCAGAACGTTTACACAAGATGATGCTCACATATTTATGCGCGAAGATCAAATAGAGTCGGAAGTTGTAAGATTAATCAATTTTATTGATAGAATGTACTCTAAATTTAATTTAACATATGATATTGAATTATCTACTAGACCAGAAGAAAAATTTATCGGTAGTATTGATATATGGAATAAATCTGAAAAGGCCTTAGAAGATGCATGCCATAAAGCAGGGCACGATTGCAAAATAAACCCAGGTGATGGTGCTTTTTATGGGCCTAAATTAGATTTTCATATTAAAGATTCATTAGGAAGGGTATGGCAATGTGGTACTATCCAATTAGATATGAATTTACCAGAAAGATTTGATTTAACTTATATTGATGCCGATGGAAGTAAAAAAAGACCAGTCATGTTGCATCGTGTCATTTATGGTTCAATTGAAAGATTTATTGGAATATTAATTGAACATTATGCTGGTGCTTTTCCATTATGGTTATCTCCTATACAAGTTAATATTATTCCTGTCAACAACCAATATCATTTAGATTATAGTAATAAATTATTTAACCAATTAAGTGATAACCAAATTAGGGTCAAATTAGATGACAGAAATGAAAAATTAGGATATAAAATGCGTGAAAGTCAAACTAAAAAAATACCTTTAACATTAATTGTCGGAAATAGCGAAGTAAATGATAATATGGTTAGTTATCGCGAATATGGTAAAACAGAAACTATTACTTGCACAATTGATGAATTTATAAGTAGAGTAAATGATTGCATTAAAAATAAAAATTATAATATATAAATAAATGATATAATAACGTGAAAAAGGAGGAATGTACGTGAGTAAAAGAGATATTTTTATTGGCGGAGCTTGGCCATATGCAAATTATTATTTACATGTTGGACATTTAGCAGCATTATTACCAGGAGATATTTTGGCAAAATACTTTCGCGGAAAAGGAGATAATGTATTATATGTATCTGGATCTGACTGCCATGGTACACCAATCACTGAACGAGCTAGAAAAGATGGAGTTACGCCTGATAGCATTGCAATTTTTTATCATAACGAATTTAAAAAAACGTTTGATAAATTAGGATTTGAATATGATGAATATTCAACTACAATGACAGAATATCATAAAAACTATGTTATGGAACAATTTAAAAAAATTTTAAATAATGGCTATCTTTACGAAAAAGAAGAATTACAAGATTATTGTGATGCTTGTCAAACTTTTTTATCAGATAGAGAAATAGAAGGAACTTGTCCTCATTGTGGAGGAAAAAGCACTGGTGATCAATGTGAAATTTGTGGAGATTCATTAGATAGTAGCGAAGTTTTGAATAAACATTGCCAAAAATGTAATTCAGAAACAACTATGAGAACTAATAAACATTTATATTTCAAATTACCAGTATTTAAAGATAAATTACAAAAATTAATTAATGATAATAAGACTACATGGAGAAAGAACGCTTTAGGAGAAGCTCAAAAATATATTGATATGGGACTTGTTGAGAGAGCTGCAACTAGACAATTAGATTGGGGTGTTCCTGTTCCAGTCGAAGGATATGAAGATAAAAGAATATATGTTTGGATTGAAGCCGTTCTTGGGTACTTATCAGTTGGACAAGAAGTAGCTAATAAAAGAGAAATAGATTTTGATAAATTTATGAATAAAGATAATCCTAATTTAAAAACTTATTATGTTCATGGTAAAGATAATATCCCATTTCATACAACAATTTATCCAGCTTTATTGATGGCAATAGATAATGATTATCGTTTACCAGATTATATAGTATCATCTGCATATGTAAATTTAAATAAAGAAAAAATGAGTAAATCAAAAGGCAATTTAATTACTGCTAATGAATTATTAGATATGTTTGATAGTGATACAGTGCGATTTTATTTTTCTTTTAAAGGTCCTGAAACAAACGATACGAATTGTTCGATTGAAGATATTATTCAAACACATAATAAATTTTTAGTGGGAATGTTAGGGAATTTTGTTAATAGAAATCTATCTTTTATTAGTAAAAAGTTTAATGGAGTAATTCAAGAAGCAGAAATTGATCCAACAATTATTGAACTAACTCAAAACAAATTAAAGTTAATTGAAGATTGTTTTGAAAAAGCTGAAATAAAAAATGCTGTTAGTCAAATTATGGAATATGTAAATGGTGCAAATAAATATTATGATAGTAAGCAACCTTGGATCCAAGTTAAAGAAAATATTACAGAATTTAATAACACTACTTATACTTGCACCTATATGATTGCCAATATAGCTAATATGATTGCACCAATTTTGCCTAATGCATCATTAAAAATTAAAAAAATGCTAGGATTGCCAGAATTCAAGTGGGAAGAGGAAAAAATTACAGGAGATTATAAAATTAATAATCTACAAATTATTTATAATAAACTTGATGAAATCAAAACAGATAGCGTATAAATATCTAATAGTAAAGAAAAAGTAATAACAATAAAAAAATTATAATTAAATAGGAAAAAATAAAAGCCAGCTGTATTAACTACTGACTTTTATTTAATTATTTTTATTAGCTCATTAACGACATTATCAATTTCCTCTTGTTGTTCTAATATATCAGTTCCTTCTAAGCAATTATTAAATTGATGAGAATAAATTAACTTCATATTGCTAGCATCAGCAAAGCTATTTAAAGAAGTAAGTGCAGCTTCAGTTGAATATTCAGCTTTATCTTTGGATCCTATTACAATTGAAACCATTTTTTTACCTTCTAATTTTTTTGATGTATATAATGGGTTAAGACGATCCATAAATATTTTTAAGTCTCCTGATAAAAGATTCCAACGATCAGGAGTAATAAATATTAAAGTATCGGCATTAATTATTTTTTGAATATTATCAGTCATATCATCTTTAAAGTCGCAATGACCATTAACATCACAATCCATACAACCAGTACATAAATAAATCTTTTGATTACCAGGAGTAATAATATCTGCTATTATTCTTTCCTTTTTTAATCGCTCTTTTAATATTTTAGCTAAATGACTACTATTGCCATTATGCCTTGAACCTACAATAATACATACTTTACTCATTTTACCACATCCTTATTTTTATTATGATAATAATTTCTTTTTTTATACTAAAAGTTGTGTTAAACCTTATGACTGATAAACAAAAAAGTGGTATAATAGATATGCCAAATAAAATTGTAGAAAGG
>CANRAE010000016.1 GCA_947628525.1 uncultured Bacilli bacterium | reverse complement strand
AAATTATGGTAATGGCCGAAAGGCGCGAATTAAAATGAAATATATTTTTTGTATTTCATTTTAATTCTTTTCTTGTAAATGAATAAAAACGATTTATAATATCATCAATTTACTAATTAGTAATATACGTGATATAATATAATCATAGATTAGAATAATAGGGAGGAAAAGTATGTTTGATAATTTTAAAACTAATTTAAGTGAAGCATTTCGTACTACTATGCCTATTGTTTTAATAGTTGCAATAATTAGTGTTTTTTTACCAGTTCCACCATCTTTAATAGGGGCATTTATACTTAGTTCAATTATACTCATATTTGGAAGTGCTTTATTTACTTTTGGTGTCGATATATCCATGTTAATGATTGGTGAGAAAATTGGTAATCATTTAGTTAAAAGTAAAAAAATTTGGATTGTATTACTAGTAAGCTTTATTATAGGTACAGTAGTAACTATTGCTGAACCAGATTTAAGAGTACTTGCTGAACAATTACTTTCTATCCCCAGTTTGGTTATAATATTAACCATAGGAATTGGTGTTGGTCTTTCTTTATTATTATCATCATTGCGTTCTTTATATGGTTGGGATTTAAATAAAATATTATTAATTGGTTATATAATTGTTCTTGTATTTATCTTTTTCGTTCCCGAAGAATTTGTACCTGTTGCATTTGATTCAGGAGGTATTACTACTGGTACTATCAGTCTACCTTTTATAATGACGATAGGTATTGGTTTGGTTGCTAATAGGACGGATACTAAAGCCCAAGAATCTGGCTTAGGACACGTGTCTTTATGTTCGTTAGGGCCGATTATTATGGTTTTAATATTAGGACTAATTTATTCACCAGCAAGTACTTATAATACGACTGATTTAATTAGACTTGATATTACTGTAATGGATTATTTAAAAGAAGGATTGCATGCAATAACTAATGTTATTATTTCTTTGTTACCTATAATAGTGGTTTTTGTTATATTTCAAAGATTAACTAAATCAACATCTAAAATAGAAATGCGTAAAATAGTATTTGGTTTAACTTTAATTTTT
This sequence comes from uncultured Bacilli bacterium, assembly GCA_947628525.1. Taxonomy (GTDB): domain Bacteria; phylum Bacillota_I; class Bacilli_A; order RF39; family UBA660; genus RGIG3091. The sequence continues at coordinate 23,509 of CANRAE010000016.1, read as the reverse complement.
ATTGGCTTAACAATGTTTTTTACCGCTGCTAATGTTGGATTTATGGATATGGGGTATTTTATTGGTAAGTATGTAGGGGCTACCAAATATAAATATTTATTAATTCCCTTTGGAATGGTTATGGCTTTTTATATAGCTATTGCTGAACCAGCAGTTCAGGTTATGAATAATAAGATAGAAGAATTAACAGAGGGAAATATTTCTAAAAAGACGATGAATGTTGGCTTAGCTTTGGGCGTTAGTTTAGCAGCTGGACTATCTTTTGTAAGAATTTTTACAAATACATCTTTTTTATATTATATTATTCCAGGGCAAATTTTAGCCTTAATTTTAATGTTTATTTCACCTAAAATATTTACTGCTATTGCCTTTGATGCTGGTGGAGCTGCTGGGGGTACTTTAACGGCTGCCTTTTTATTGCCTATTGCCATAGGAACATGTTTATCCACTGGTACTAGTGTTTTAAAGGGTGCTTTTGGTATTGCTGCTCTTGTGTCGTTAGCGCCACTTATAACCATTCAAGTGATTGGGATTATTTATAATTATAAGAATCGTACAAATATTAGTATTGAAGATCTTGATGATTCGATTATCGATTTTGAGGGGGAATAATATGACTAAATTAAAATTATTATTTACTATTTCCGGAGAAGAATGTGAAGAACAATTAAAAGATATTTATCGCAAAAACAATATAAAAATAAAGACAGTTACTTATGGATCTGGTACTGCATCACCTAGTTTATTAGATTATTTTGGATTGGCTGAAACTAAAAAACATATTAATTTAGCAATAATTCCAGATTATATAGAAGATAAAATATTACATCAAATTAACAAAAAACTACATTTAGATTCCCTTGGCAAAGGGATAAGTTTTACTGTATCAATTGTAAGTGCTAATAAGTTTTTAGTTGATGGTTTTGATACAATGGAAAGCGAAGAAAAGGGTGATAATATGAAAGATGATAAGAAGTATTATTTAATTATAACAATCGTTTTAGAAGGTCATTTAAATCAAGTAATGGATGCTGCTAAAAGAGTTGGAGCTCGTGGTGGAACCGTAATTAGAGGACGAGGTTTAGGTAATAAAGAAGTAGTTAAATTATTTGGTTTTGAAATAGAACCGGGACGTGAATTAGTTTTAAATATTGTTGAAGATGTAATAAAAAACAAAGTAATGGAAGAGATAACCAAGGAAGTAGGTATAAAAACAGCAGGCAAAGGAATATGTATTGCTCTTCCTGTTGATGAAGTTGTTGGTATGAATGCTTAATAATATTGGTTTATAAAAAAATAGTATATTTCTATACTACTTAATCATATGAACATCTAATTGATTAAATGGAATTTCGATTTTATTTTTATCAAATTCTTTTTTTATTGTTTCCATTAATTCATAATATAAAGTCCAATAATTTTCTGTTTTAGTCCAAACTCTTAAAGTAAATATCAAAGCTGAATTAGCGTGTTCTTTTAGCTTAAACATATTTTCTTTATCTTTAAGAATCAAATCTTGTTTATCAATTATTTTGTTTACTACTTTTTTTACTTTATCAATATCACTGTTATATGAGACTGAAATATCAAGATCCACTCTCCTTATTTTATAATAAGAGTAATTAATTATATTAGAATTAGATAATGTACCATTAGGTAGTTGAATCACTTTATTATCAATAGTAACAATACTAGTATAAAACATAGTAATAGATTTAACAGTACCTTCCATACCATTAGTAGCAATATAATCACCAAGTTTAAAAGGTTTAAAAATAAGGATCATTAATCCACCAGCAATATTAGATAATCCACCTTGTAAAGCAAGACCAATCGCTACTGCACAAGATCCGACAATAGTTACTAACGAAGCCATAGGAATGCCTATTATAGATAGAACAATAACTATTAAAATAACTTTTAAAGCGATAATTAGAAAACTGACAATAAATCCTTTCGCACCAGGATCTAATTTACTTAATTTATGTTCTTTTCGTAACTCTTTTTCGATCATATTAATTACTTTAAAACCGATTATTAGTATTAATAAAGCTATTAAAAATTTAATTAAAAAATTAGTAAGGTCAACAGCTAAACCTTCTAAAAACTCTTTCATATAACCACCTCTATTATCATTATAGCATAATTATGAAGGGGGATTAAACATTTTACCAATAATATTTTAAATAGTATTAATATGTGTTATTATATATAGGAGGAATAAAATTATGTTTTCTAATCTAAAAGAATTAAAGCAAATAATAGATAAAAATTATAAAAATGAAGAAATAATTCACGACAGATTAAACTTTTTTTATTCAGATGAATATCAAAATAATTATGTGCAGTATACAAAAGATAACAAAATAGAATCTATTATATTTAAATATTTTATTACAGATAAAGTTAATATTAATTTAATTGATCAAGCTAAAATTTGCTTTTTATATAAAGTAGATATTGTTGATATATATAATGATTTAATAAATATTATAAAAGATAGAAATAATACTTTTAGTTTTGCATCTTTAATATTATTGGTAAGAAAATATTTTGCTTTTAATGAGCAATATGTATATAAAGATATTATTCATATGTTGCAAAAAAGAATTTCTTTGGATAATTATTTTGCTAAAAAACATTTACCTATTATTTTAGATCAATATGATAAAAGTTCTTTTAAAAGTGAGCTTTTAGATTTTTCATCTTTATATGTAGATAATTATCTATATAAAAGTAATAATGATATCAAGTATAAAAAAACTAGTATTTATTATAATTCTATTATTGATAGTAGTTATATCCAAGCTAATAAGAAGATTATTTTTCCTTTATCAAAATTAAAGGGTAGTGGACTAGCTTCTTGTGTAGAATATTCTCTTGTTATGCATAATTGTTTATGTTTTTTAGGTTTTGATAGTTTTTTGATTAAGAGCAAATTAAAAATAAATTTAGAGGAAGAGGATCACATGTTGGTAATAGTTAAAGTAAAAAATAATTGTTATAAGTTAATTGATTGTGCACAATATGTTGTTAAAGATCTAACGTCAAAAGATATTATACATAAGCGATTAGAAACAGTTAATGTCCATAATGACAAAATAAAATATCTTTTTGAGTAAATATTAATTAATAAAGTTGATCACAAAGAAAAGATGATCAATAATTAAAATAGAGGTGAATAATTATGTTAACGGTATTAAGTTTCAGTAGGATATTTATATATATAGTATCAATTATCCTTTTAGTAATTACTATTAGAACCAAAAGTAAGAAAATTTGTTTTAATAATTATATAGTAAGTATATTATTTATATTATATTTTATATTTAGCATTTGGATATTACCTATGTTTCTAGGAATAGATTCGGGTATGTCAATCATTTTTTCTATTGCCTTAGCATTAATTGATACAATTATTTTAATGGTAATCATCATTATTGCTGTTACAAAGATACATAATGATCAAATGATTGATGATCAAAGTAGTCGTGTATTTAATTATTGGATTTTATTAATATTAGTGCCAATTATAGCAGTTATAATGAGATTATCTTATGAAATAAAAGCTTTAAATGATAGTGATTTGGTATTAAATTATAATTATCAGAATGGATTTATTATTAGCGAAAAGACTAAATATGCCGTTGGGGAAAATTTTTGTAAGCGTATTACTATTAGTGAAAAATTACGTAATTCTAAATCAAAATATCTAGATTATTATCATTATACTATTAAATATAATCAAGATGGTACATTATTTATGAAATCATATGATGATCCTGATTTTACACAAATTGATCAAAAAATTGTAAAAGATATTTTTGTATATGATGGTTATAAAAAAAATAAATCTATATTAAAAAGTTATGAAAATAGTTCTAAGGCTGTTCATGGTGCTTATATAATAAAAGTAGAAAATAGCAATTACTATATTATTACGTATACATTAAATGATGGTGAACAGAGTGAAAGTGTTTTAGGTAGTGCTATATTTTATGGTAATAAATTTATAAGTAATATTGATCCGGCTGGTTCAATTGATAATATTACATCATTTGCATCTTCTAAATAATTATGTAAGGCTTATCTATGATAAGTTTTTTTTGGAATTAATTGAATTATTAATGAAAATATGTTAGGATAGGCAATACTTAATAAGAAAGGGGGATTTTATATGGCAACATCTTTGGTAAAGGATATTTATCAAATGTTATGTAGTAAATATCCAAATAGAAATATATATGTAATTGGTGATCAACATTTTTTCCATAGTAATATTATTAATTATACTAGATCCAATTTTGCTAATGTTTTAGAAATGAATCAATATATTATTGATAAACATAATGAAGTAGTTAATAAAGATGATATTGTTATTTTTTTAGGCGATTTTTGTTTTAAAAAAGATTCTATCCAAGATGTTGTAAGACAAATGAATGGACATAAATATTTAATTCTTGGTAATCATGATTCTTTGGACTTAGTAAAAAAATATCCCGTGTTGGGCTTTGAAAAAGTGTTCACTACTCCTATAAAAATTGGTAATATTTACTTATCACATGAACCTTTAATGAATGATGAGGTCAATGATTTACAATTTAAATTGATCACTAATGAATTTCTAAAACATGACAGTCGTACTAATTATCACGGCCATATTCATAGTAATGATAATGATAGTTTATTTCCTCATCAATATAAAAATGCAACATGTGAAGCGCTAGCATATAAACCCCTTTTAATAGGAAAAACATTAGATTATTCTAATTTAAATAATCCTTTGTTCATTAATACAGATGCGTTTAATGACGTGGTAACTAATATAGTAGATAAACATAATGTTCAACCACAACTTATTATTAGTGATTATATTTATGCAATGTTATTAGAAGCGTTAGTGCCATATCAAGATAGTTGTTTTGTTCAAGGATCTTATGGATTATTAAAAAAATATAATTTATTTACCAAAGTATCGGATTTAGATATGTCCTTTCTATATAATCATTTCCTTAGCAGAAGAGAAAATAATATTAAATTTAAAGAAATTATTGATCAAGCTTTTGGATCATTAATGGTGATTGACAATATTAATTTAAATTTTCTAAAAAGGTATGTATCAATACGTATTTTTGAAGCGGCATATACTAGTAAACATCCATATTATACACCTTGTTATTTAGATGCTAACCTTATAGCTTTTAACTGCTACAAAGAAACGGATTTTATTAATTTATCCAATCATACTATAGTCCAATCTTATTTACAAAAAAATGATCCCGAAATAATGAATAAATATACATTACCACAATATAATGCTAGATTTTTATCATTGGAAGGCGATATTGCTAACTTAGTTTTACAAATAATATATCAAAAAGATCGGGATGATAAAAAAATAGAAGCTTTAAAGAGACTAAAATACATATGCAAATATATGACCTGGGAGCAAGATATGTCTAATTTAATTGATATATTAAGTCGCTTTTATTTACGAAATATTTCCTTTTTATATACCACTAACCGTATCGATGAAATTTCTTATATTCAATCTATACAGCCAGATATGACTCCTTTTATAAAAAGCTTACCTTCAAAAACATGCGAACAATTAGATAAAGTTTTAAATCATAATGATTCCAATTTCACAGAAATAAGGCGTAAAATATCTGAAACGCCATCTTCGGAAGTATTAAACAAGGCTTTAAAATTAATAAAAAAGTAAAATATTAGTAAAAGCAACTAAATTTCTACAACAAACAACTTAAAAGTGGTGGCTTGCTACCAAGATGTAAATATAAAATGTTAGTGAAAAGGAGGAAAATGATGAATAGTCGCTTTTCAGAAAATTTAAAAAAAATCAGAAAGGATCATAATCTTTCACAAGAACAACTAGCTGATGAACTTGGTGTTTCTAGGCAAGCTATTTCAAAATGGGAGCAAGCGGTAGCTTATCCAGAAATGGATAAAATTATTGCTTTATGTGATAAGTTTAATGTCAATATTGATGACTTATTACATAAGGATATTAAAGAAGTAAAAAAAGAGGAAGAAAGTAAAAAAGAATTAAATAAATATATTGAAGACATTTTAAAATTTATTACAGATACTGTTAATTTATTTAGTAATATGAATTTTAAAAGTAAGATTAAATGTTTATTTGAACAAGTTATTATTATTTTGATATTAGCACTAATATCAACTATTATATTTTCAGGTATTTTAGCACCTTTATTTTCTAATATATTAAGTTTTTTACCTTCACAAATAAATGTTTTTATATGTAATATATTAAATTCACTTTTAATATTATTTTGCATAGTAACATCTCTTATCGTTTTAACGCATATTTTTAAAACAAGATATTTGGATTATTATGATAAACTAAAAAAAGATATTGTTAATGATAATAACGATAATAAGCAAGAAATAGAAATTAATGTGGATCAAAAAAATAAAATATTGTTTAAGAAAAATGAAAATAAAATAATAATTAGAGACCCTAGACATAGTGAATATGGTTTTATTCACGGATTATTTAAATTGATAATTGGTATTATTAAGTTTTTTGCATTAAGTTTTGCTTTATTAATTGGGTTAGTACTAATATGTTTTAGTATTTTATTGATATTGTCATTTTTACTTTATAAAACAGGTATCTTTTTCATAGGATTACTTGTTAGTATATCTGCATCTATTGTTATTTCAATGATAATATTATTAGTAGTGTTAAATTTTGTGTTTAATAGAAAAAACGATAAGAAAAAAATGATAACTAGTTTTATTTCAGCATTAATGATATTTGGTATAGGATGTGGATTAATATTAGTAGGAAGTTTAAATTTTGAAATATTAGATGCTAATCAAAAAATGTTAACGAGTGGTCAAGTAGAACTTGAAATGAATAAGGATATTTTGATTAATGCTTATAATAATGATGTTACGTATATTGAAGAAGATATTGATAATATAAGAGTAGAATATAAAATTAATAAGTATTGTCAATTACACTTATATCAGTTTAATAATAACAACATTGAAATGGAAGCTAGGTGTTCTAACTTTTTCCCATTGTTAAAACAATTTATAAAAAATATTAATAATAAAAAGATAATCCCATTTAATAATGAAATTCAAGATATTGTTATTTATGCCTCAAAAGAAAATATTAATATCATTAAAGATAATTTACAAAAACATTATGATATGGAAAAACGCTATTATGATATAGTTGATTATTATGAAAAAAAGATAGAGGAACTAGAAAATGAAATTGCTAAGTATGACAGTAAAATGTATGATTATGAAGAAAAAATATTGGATTTAAATATGCAAATAGAAGAATATAAAAGGCAATTGAATGATGAATAAAAGCTTAATTCTTGACAAGTAAATAACTGGTTAATAAAATAATATTGGCGGAGGTTATTTTATGTCAAAAGAGCAAACTGTTATAAATTATTATGTTATATGTAATAGATTAAAGGATATTATTAGGACTGGTTGGAAGGACTGGCACGTTCAAAGAGAAAGAATTGAAAGTGTGGCTGAACATATTTTTGGAACACAAATGTTAGCTATTGCTATGAAATCAGAGTATAAATATGATGTTGATATTTCGAAAGTTATATGCATGCTTGCAGTTCACGAGTTAGGTGAGGCTGTTATTGGCGATTTAACACAATTTGAAATAGATACAAAAGATAAGGAAAAAAATAGAACATGAAGCAGTACATGATATATTAGCTCCTTTACTAGATAATAAGCAAATAGAAGATTTATTTTTAGAATTTGATGCTCATAAGACAAAAGAAGCGATGTTTGCTTATCAGTGTGATAAATTAGAATGTGATTTACAAAGCAAACTATATGATGAAGAAGGTTGTGTTGATTTAAATAAACAAGAAGATAATGCTACCATGAATAATGAAAAAGTTCAAAAATTATTAAAAGAAAGTTCCTCTTGGTCAACCATGTGGTTACGTTTTGGACAACAAAATTATCCTTATGATGAAAACTTTAAAGAAGTTTCTAATTATGTTATTAATAATAAAATAAAATTATATAAAAAATAATGAAATATTTTAAAATAAATTGAAAACATAATAAAAAGGACTATTACCAAATATTAATTAATTTTGGAACAGTCCTTTTTTATTATTTTACAAGAATATCGCAAACTAGATTAGCTATTTCCGTAGGGTTATCAATCGGTAATCCTTCAATTAAACGAGCTTGTGCATACAATACTTTACTATATTTTTTTAATTCTTCTGGATCGTTTTTATATAGCTCTTGAAGCTTTTCAACGATTGGATGATGGTAATTAATTTCTAATATTTTTTGAGCATTAATAGTTTCATTGTTAGGCATTGCGTTCATAACTTTTTCCATTTCTACTGATATTTCACCAGTAGTTGATAGGCAAACAGGATGATTTTTTAATCTATTTGTAAATTTAACATCTTTAACATCAAGCTCTTTTTTCATTAGTGTTAATAAATCTTGTGAATTATCATTTAATTTTTTTAGTTCTTCTTTATTTTCATCTTTATCTAAATCAATATTATCGGAACAAACATTTTTGAAATCTTTATCTTCGTATTTAACCATAACTTTAAAGACAAATTCATCTAAATAATTAGAACATAATAATACGTCTTTATTATTAGAGATTAATGCTTCTACTTGTGGTAATGTTTTTATTTGATCAATAGAAGATCCACAAGCATAATATATTGCTTTTTCATCTTTATTATTATCAAAATATTCTTTTAAAGTAACTAGTTTGTTTTCTTTTGATGAATAGAACATCAATAAATCTTGAAGTTTGTCTTTATCCATTCCATAGCTACTATAAATACCAGCTTTGATTTGTAACCCAAAAGCTTCCCAGAATTTTAGATAATCATCTCTTTTTTCATTTTGCATACTTATTAATTCATTTTTGATATGTTTTTCAATATTGTTAGCAATGGTTATTAAGACTCTATTTTGTTGTAGTGTTTCTCTTGAAATATTAAGCGACAAATCAGGAGAATCAACAACACCTTTAACAAAACTAAAATAATCTGGAACTAAATCGGCACATTTTTCCATTATTAGGACACCATTGGAATATAATTGAAGACCTTTTTCATATTCTTTTGAATAATAGTCATAGCTTGCATGAGATGGAATATAAATTAAAGAATTATATTCAAGTGTACCTTCTGCTTTCGTATGAATATGACTTAAAGGCTTTTCGTAATCAAAAAATTTGTCAGAGTAGAAAGTATTATATTCTTCTTCACTAATATCCTTTTTATTACGGCGCCATAATGGAATTAAACTGTTAATTGTTTCTAGTTTAGTTTCTTTATCATCAGTAACTTCCATTTTTATTGGATAGGTTATATAATCAGAATATTTTTTGATTAGATTTTTAAGATTATAATCTTCTAGATAATCATCATATTCTTCGCCATCTTTAATTGTCAAAATAATATCTGTTCCATAATTTTCTTTATTACATTTTTTAATTGTATAACCTTCAATACCTGATGAAATCCAAGAATAACTTTCATCCGTTCCATATGATTTAGATATTACTTCTACCTTTGAAGATACCATAAAGGCTGAATAAAAACCTACACCAAATTGGCCAATAATATCAATATTTTCTTTCTTTTTATTTTGCTCTTTAAAGTCAAAAGATCCACTTTTAGCAATGGTACCTAAGTTACTTTCTAATTCATCTTTAGTCATACCAATACCATTGTCTGATATTGTTAAAGTTCTATTGTTCTTATCAGCTTTAACAATTATAGCAAAATCTTCTTTATTAATTTTTATTTTCTTATCAGTTAAAGATTTATAATGTAATTTATCAATAGCATCAGATGCATTAGAGATAATCTCTCGTAAGAATATCTCTTTATTTGTGTAAATTGAATTAATCATTAACTCCATTAATCTTTTTGATTCAGCTTTAAATTCTTTCATATTATCTCTCCTTTTAGCACTCTATTTTCTTGACTGCTAATTCGATTATAGTATAGTCCCAAATAATTGTCAATACATATAAATAATTTAATTTTTTTTTATTGCCGAAAAGAAAAGTTAGTAATTTATTTATTTAAATGCTATACTTATTGTAAGATGGTGAAAGTATGAATAATGTTTATGTTTTTGATATGGGTAATGTTTTAAAAAGATCTTTTGAACTTTCAAAATTTTATAAAGAAATAGAGACTAAAATATCTTTTGATATTTTTAAAGACTACTGGTACGCTAATTTAGAAAGTGTTGAAAAAGGAACATTAAATTCTAAACAATTTTTAAATATGATTCGCAAATATTCATTATCCCCTAAATCATTAGATGAAATAATTAGAATATATAAAGATTGTACTAATACTATATATGAAGATACATTAAATATAATTTATAATTTAAAGAACCATGATAAGAAAGTATATCTATTATCGGATTTAAAAGATATAGATTATGAATGCTTAAAACAAAAAATAGATATTAATATATTTGATAAATTGTTTTTATCATTTGAATTAGGATATACTAAAAGAGATAAAGAAGTATTTAAAATATTAATTAATGAATTGAATGTTAATCCAAATAAAATATATTTTTTTGATGATAAAGAAAGTAATGTTAATATGGCTCGCGAAATGGGAATAAGCGCTTATTTAGTAACAGGTGATAATATAAAAGAAAAATGTCATAATTTATTTTCCCTTTAAAAGATTAAGAAAAAGAAGCGATAAAGATGAAACAAATAATTACTAATAAATATAATTTAACTGATAAAGATATGACGGAAGTAGTAAAAAGAGTAAAAGTACTCTTTGTAAATTCTAACAATGAAATACTCTTAGCTTATTCTCATAATAGTTATCAATTTCCTGGCGGTCATGTAGAAGAGAATGAAACTTTAATTCAGGCTGTTAAAAGAGAAGTATTAGAAGAAACAGGTATAATTTTAGTAAATGATAGTTTAGAGCCTTTTGCTTGCACCATAGGTTATTATAAAGATTGGCCGGAAGAAAGTAAAAATCGTAAAATAGAAATATATTATTATGAAATAAAAACTGACGAAAAACCTAACTTGGCAAATACAAAATACACAGAAAATGAAAAGGATGGTAATTTTGAATTACGATATATACCTTTGACAAATGTTGAAGAAGTGTTAAGAAAAAATGCTGAAAAATATGGGGATAAGCATGGAATCGCAAAAGAAATGTTCAAATTGTTTGATATATATAAAGCAACAAAAAATAATTTATAAATATAAACCCATTAGTATAAATTACAAAAATTTTTAAATGCTCCAAAAATAAGTGTTTTTATGATAAAATTGTATTGGTGATTTCAGTGCAGTTAGAAGACTTAAAAATCGAATATGATAAACTTCAATTAAAATATGGTGCTAAAGAATTAGATTCTATTTATAATGGCGGTTGCAAAAATAATCCAGATGTTTGCTTTGTTTTTATGAATCCAACTGGTTGAAATATAGCACGTCTAAAAACTGGAAAGGAATTAAATCTCCTTGGATAGGAACTAAAAATATATGGGACTTATTTTTTAAACTAGATTTGATGGATAGAAATATTTATAGAAAAATAAAAGAAATTGAAGGTAAAGACTGGACAGAAAAATTTGCTGAAGAAGTTTACAAAGATATAGAAAATCACAAGTATTTTATTACAAATCTAGGAAAATGTACACAGATAGATGCTAGAGAATTGCCTAATAGTGTTTATAAAAAATATTTACATTTGTTAGAAAAAGAATTTGAAATAATTAATCCAAAAGTAATTATCTTATTTGGTAATCAAGTAAGTTCTATTGTATTAGATGAAAAAATATCGGTTTCCAAAGTAAGAAAACAACTTTTTGATAAGAAAATAAACGGTAAAACATACCATTTTTATTCTGTTTATTATCCAGTAGGTAACGGAAGATTTAATATTGATAAATCTATTGAGGATATTAAATGGATAATGAAAAACTTATCAATACAAAATCGAGACATTTTGCGAAACGAGAACAAGAAAATAACAGTATAATATATTGAAAATAATTTTGTCATATAAATTTCTAATTTTATTAAATACCTACTAGAAATTTTGACCAATATATCCAAATGTCCTATATTTGATTTTTATTTTTAATAAAAATCATCTCTGATAAAGATGAAATATATTTAAATGTCCAAAGAAGTTGGAACAAATTCGTCAAACAATTATTAAAATGGTTAAGCACGTTTTATAACATATTCATTTGTTTTTGATAGAATCATCATTATATATTATATAAAATTTTCAATGTCTAAATTATTTGCGATGAATTTGCATTTTTGTATAAAATATAGTATAATCCATTCAGTTAATTAAAAAGCGATTCATTCGAAGTAATTATTTTAAAATGTTTGGTAGAGAACTTGTGATTGGTGAAAACAAGTAAAAATAAAATAATGAATTACAAATGATGATTTTAATCGGATAGTATCCGTTATCAATAAGAGGTAATAAACTATTATTACAAATAAAGGTGGTACCACGAGCAATTCGTCCTTTTTGGATGTTTGCTCGTTTTTTATTTCAAGGAGGTGGTTTGTATGGATAGTGACTATTGCTATTATTGCTTTGATGATTGTAATTTAATTAACTATACAAAATACCAAGGAGGAATAAAAAAATTATGGAAAAGAAATTATTTGATATTCTTAAAGAGAGAGGATATGTAAAAGATTTAACACACGAAAGCGAAATTATTGCTTTAATTAATGGAGAACCTATGACTTTCTATTTAGGAATTGATCCTACCGCTGATAGTCTTCATATAGGCCATTTCTTTGCATTGACTATGTTTAGATGGTTACAAGATTTTGGACATCATGGAATTATTTTAATTGGTGGTGCAACAGCTTTAATTGGAGATCCAACAGGCAAACGTGATATGAGAAAGATGCTTTCAAAAGAAGAGGTTGCCCATAATAAAGCGGAAGTAAAAGAATTGGTTAAAAGATTTGTTAAAACAGATGGGGATAATCCAGCCATTATAGTTGATAATGCTGACTGGATTTGTGATAAAACTTATGTTGATTTTATGAGAGATATTGGAGTTCACTTCAATGTTAATAATATGCTTTCTGCCGATTGTTATAAGAAAAGATTAGAAAATGGTGGATTAACATTCTTAGAGATGGGATATATGCTAATGCAAGCCTTTGACTTTGTTCATTTAAATAAAGAATTTGGATGTCAATTACAAATTGGTGGTTCAGATCAATGGGGTAATATCTTAGCAGGTGCTGATTTATCTCGTAAAATAGGATTTAGTGAAGGAAAGAAAATTGATCCATTATTTGGCTTTACTTGCCCATTATTAATTAAAGCAGATGGAGAGAAAATGGGGAAAACAGCTGATGGTACTTTATGGGTAACAAGGAATAAAACTACTCCTTTTGATTTTTACCAAGCATGGATAAATTCTTTTGATGAAGACGTTGAAAGAAGCTTATCCTTCTTTACTAGAATGGAAATTTCCGATATTGAAAAATTATGTGAAAAGGATATTAGAGAAGCAAAAAAATTACTTGCTTTTGAAGTTACTAAATTAGTCCATGGTGAAGAAGAAGCCATTAAAGCTAAAACAGCAGCAGAAGAATTATTTAGTAATAAAGGTATATCTGATAATATGCCTACTATTAATTTATCTAAAAATTTACTAGACATAAATATTGTTGATTTATTAGTAGAAACTAATATAGTGTCATCCAAATCTGAAGCAAGAAGATTAATAGAACAAAACGGAGTTTCATTAAATCAAGAGAAAGTAAAATCTAATGAACAAATAATTACAAATAAAGATTTAAATAATTGTTCATTAATAATTCAAAAAGGTAAAAAAGTTTTCTTAAAAATAATATTTGAATAAAATAAAAGATGATTAAAAGCTAAATGTTAAATATCATCTTTTTGAATTTTATTTTAAAATTGTTTAACTCTTATTAGATTAATAAAATTTATATCAATTAAAAAAAATAAAGTAATACCTTCTGATGTTTTTCTAATATATTTACGAAATGTAAAAATGTTATCAAAATGAATTTGATTTTATTAAAATTTTGTGTATAAGAGATATTAAACCTGTCTTTCATGTTAACTACGTGGTAATAAAGAATAAAGAACTATCAATTGAATCGCCCATTAATACTATTTACATTTATTATTATAAAGAGTTATCATTATACACTATTAAAATAATAGCTTCTATGAATTATAGCACTTAACAAAGTTGCTCTTAATGAATATTCTGGATAATCTTTTGTATTGATTCTTTTTGATCTTACTATTTTTCCACTAATTTTATTGAATAATTTAAAATATTCCAATAAGTCATCAACTTGTTTAATTACTGACCCGGTAAACGAAATTCAATTTGGAGTAATGGTCATAAAGTATTAATTTTTATCAAAGCAAATTCTTAATTTGCTATTGTGATTGAAAAAAATATGATATATTTTAAATGGTTGAAATATATGATAAAATTGTATTGTAGGTGATAATAGATGGATTATAAATATCAAAGAAGACAAATATTTGGGAAAAGATTAAAAGTTCCAAAACATATTTTAAATGAAGTATATAATTGTACTCTATATTTTAATGAATTTATTGAATATCAATTAGATGATAAAATACCAACTTCTTGCATTATAGAATCTGATAGAAAAATAGTTGAAAAATTTGGTATAGAAAAATGTAAAGGATTAGATTGGGAATTAATTAATAAAAGAATATTTGATAATAACATAAGTGTTAGAAATATATTAATGTCTATTGATTCACAAGCAGAAGATATTAATCATGCTCTATATGAACTAGTAAAAGACCAAATAAGACCAAGTGATTATTCACCAAGAATGTCTGAAATATATTCAGATAGATTGTTTGAAATAACACAAGATGATGATGATAATTTAAAATACGCTAAAAGAAGATTTAATTATGGAAAAGTTTCACTGGATGATTTAGTTTATAATTGGGATTTATATAAAGATAAAGATTTAAGTTATTGTTTAAAAAATGATAAACATAATGAATTTAATGTAACTGATCAGCAGGTAAAAGATTTTATGGATAAATTTGGAAATATATCTAGGTTAATAATCGCTAATACTGATATTTACCAATTTATTCATGAAATTAATAGTTCAAAAAGTACACAAGAAAAGCAAGAATATATTAAACAAATTACAGATAGTATTTTAGAAAAAGACATTATGCGTAAAAAACAACGTAAAGATAATCTTTTAGACAACTATACTTGGAACAATGAGTATCAAGAAGTTTTTGAATTATCTAATGCTGAATATAAAGAATTGTTTAAATATTCATCAATACAGGATTATTTAAAGAGTGCTAATCAGTATAGTGGAGATGATATAGATAAAATTTTTGAAGAAGTAGAAACTTTGCCTCAAGACTATATATTTGATATTCCAATACCTTTTTATGCTTTTAGTAATTCAGATGTATTAAGGTTTATTGGTGTTTATGGGCTTAAAAATGTTGTTGATTTTGATAATGAATGTGGGCATTTCTTTACTAAAAATAATTGTGAAATGTTAAAATTGATGAACGATATGTATTTAACTTATGGTACTAATGTGCGTGATCCTAATAAAACAATTTATACTATAAATCCATATGATGAAAATGGAAATTATGTTGATAGGTCATATACAAAAGATGAGTTTTATGAGGCTATGAGAAGAATGATAATATATGGTCCAACTAATTGGAAGTATGCTGCTAAAGCTCCTGATTATAGAGATATGACTGGTGAATTTAAAATAAGAAATGCAGAGTTATTTATTTCGGAAGAAGCACCTGAAGAATTGCAAAAACTATTTTATACAAAATCTATTACTCCTCAATTATTATTAAAACATCCAGAGTATATTCAATTCTTAAATGGTAAAGATTTGAGCTCTTGCTTTAAAAAAAGAACAATTCAAGTCGATGATGGCGATGACTTATACGGTTATGAAAATCTTTATAATTTTATTGAAGAGAAAATGGATTTTAATAGTGCAATGAATTTTATTGTTGACTATTGCGATGTATTTGATATTGTTTTTAATAGAAGCATGGATGATAGTTTTCAATATGAAATAAAATTTTCTAGAAATGATAATATTAATGAAATAGAAAAAAGAATAAGTGAGTCTTTTAGAAGAATTATAATTGAGAAAGGATTACCTTATCCTGCGCATATTCCTAAAGTATTAATTGAAAAATATCCATCTATATTTTTAGATAAAAATGCTCCACAGGAATTACAAGAAGCATTTTATGGTAGAACTATTACATCTGCATTTATTTTATCAAACCCAACTTATAGAGATTATTTAAATGATGTTGATTTAGAATGTTTATTTAAATATATGCCTGTTGGCATTGTGCCTAAAAGAGCTTCTAATAATTTGAGTATTTTGGAACCTTTAGGACACAGAAAAAGATATGATCAAATAAATTTTGTTAATGCCCTTAAACAAACTTTTGGTGAATCAGAGGTTTTAGATGTTATGCTTATATATGGTAAATATGTGGAACAAATTTATGAAGCAAATAACCTTAAAAACTTTTTATATAATCCAGATTTTACACAAGATGAATTTCTTGATGAACTTGATAAAACTATATTACAAAGTATTATCGATGGAAATATTAAATATGATGAGAATATTCCAAGTCATTTTAAAAACAATAATCCAACATTATTTTTAAGCCAAAATGTGCCACAAGATATTCGTAATAAATTTTATAATAGAAAATTTACATTAAAAGATTTTAATGATAATCCAGAGTTATTAAATATATTCGAGAATACAAATATTGTTTGTGGATTCTCTGAAAATATATCTTGGATGATTACTTTATTTAATAATTTAGATAATTTGAAGATGGCAAATTATAATAGATTAAAAGTCATTTCAGCATTTTCAAAAATACAAGATGTCGTATTACAAGACGTTTTTAAAGAATATATTATGGAAGTTAGTAATAGCATAGACATAGAAAAAATTGACTATGTACCCAAAGTATTATTAAGACTTTCTTTATCAAATTCAAGTGAAATATTTACATTTAGAAAAGAGTTAGCAACTCAGTTATTAAAATCGGATGATCCAATTGAAAGTTTAAATAAAATTGAAGATGTATTTATTAGAAATAATATTCCAACAGTTGGGAAAATATATTCTTGTTTTGAGATATTGCATCCAGATTTTCAAGGTTTTGATTTTGATAATTCTATGATATCACCTGTACTTAAAAAATCGTCAACTATGGGTAAAAAAATCGTTGTATTTTCAGATTTGATAAAATCGTCTTTTGGTTCGAATAATCGCTCTGTAAATGCTTACCTAAAAAATATTGAGGCTGGTTCCAAATTATATGAAAGTATAAAATCAGGACAAATCCAATATGATTCACTTGATGAAGCACAAAAGGATGAATTAATCAATTTCAGTAAGCATTTAGCAACTCTTTATAATAATACTATGAGTGGAAAAAAAGAAAATGGAACTTTTACTACTACAGATGATGTTTTAACAGATATTTTAGAATTGTCTAAAAAACTTTCACCAGATGGAACTTTAGATTATCATTTAGCTGATAGAGTTATAAGAATGTTTTGTGGTTTTGCTGGCATTGATACTTTAGAACAGGCAAAGAGTTATATTAATCAAAAAATAAAAACTGCTGATGTTAGAAATAGAAATGCTTCTAGTGCAGAAATGGTTTTAGAAAAAGGAGATTTTATTAAAGGAATTGGGTCCATTACTTATTTAAGAAATATTTTACAAAATGGTAGTGTTTCTAAAGAATATCTAGGTTCTGGTGCAAGAAGTGACGCAACTCCATTAGATACAGATGTATCTATGATTGCCGAATCAGATGGAACGATCAAAGATAAATTTAGTAAAACTGCTGCAAATGGTTATGGTCCTATTTGGTTTGTATTAAAGAATGATGATAGGTTTATAACAACAAGAACTAGTAGTGAAAATTTTGATGTTAAAAATGATGCATCCAAAATGGAAGTTTTCTGTACTGGGGTTTTGGGGTCAGAACATTATGGAATAAGAACTGGATTTGCTTCGAGTGAAATTAATTATATAGTTATGGACAATTATGATCCAAGAGTTGGTCTTGAAATTGCTATGAATGGTTTCTATATTCCAGTGGCTAATAAAGAAGGTCAAATAGTATTTACTCCAAAGGATTATGATAAATTAAGAGAAAAAATGAGTGGACTATCATTTTATGATGAAAATAATTATAAATTTTCTGAAAATTTAGTAACCGAAGAAACTAATTATTTGGCTTCCCAAATAGAGCAAAGTAATTATGAAGTCCAATTTAAGAGAACAAAAATAAATGAAGTAATAAAAAAATCTTTGGAAGAATTAGGATTACATTTAAAAACTAATATTGATGGAGATTTAACTGAAGGATTTGTAGAATTAATTGACACAGGTTCAACAGGAAGAGGAACAAATAAACCTGGAGATGGCGATTTTGATTTTATGATGAGATTAGATAAAAGTATATTATCAAATCCTAAAAGATTAAATGAACTAAAGCAAACTATATTAAAACATCTAGGTAGAGAAAATTCTACTGAATTGACTGGAACTGGTGATTTTAGATTAAAGCGTGTTCAAATAGATACTAATATGAGTGTTGATATTGATATTACATTTACTGAAAAAACTGATAAAGTATCATATTCTACAGATATGGCATTGCAAGACAGACTTGACACTATTCAAAAAAATGATCCAGAAAAGTATAAATATGTTGTTGCTAATATCTTACTTGCAAAACAAGTATTAAAAAAAGCCGAAGCATATAAACCTAATCGTGGAGAAATTCCTCAAGGTGGTTTAGGTGGAGTAGGAATCGAAAACTGGATTCTTCAAAATGGTGGTTCATTTATTGATGCAGCTAAAAGTTTTGTTGAAGCAGCTGATGGAAAAAGTTTTTCGGAATTTCAATCAACTTACCAAATATGGGATTTTGGAGATAATCATTTAGCTGAAAGAAGGGGACTATATGCTCATGATAACTTTGTTGCAAATAATATGAGTGAAGTAGGATATCAAAAAACGGTTGTAGCCTTAAAAGAGTATTTAAAATCTATTGAACTAGCACCAACAAATACCGAAACTATGAAACTATGATATTTCTAAAAAAAATTAAGAATGACAATAAAACATATAATGAACTTTTAAAAAATTTATTTTCATCAAATGAAACTGCTACCAACTTTAAAGGCATTATAAAAAAATGAAATAATTTTGATTTATTTTAAAACGGATAATGACATATTATATTAATTATAATTAAAGAAATTTAATAGAAAGTTGTGGATATCTTCCATAATCGTTCTATCAATTGGAAATTTCTATATTTAAAAATTTAACACTTATTTATTACGTTTTATAATTTTTATTGAAATGTAGTTCTAATAATAAAAAATGCTATATATGAGAGGAGTTTATTTATGAAATATGATGTTTGTGTATTAGGTGGATGCTCATTAGATATTATGTTTTATCAAAAAGTTGATGGAACTTATAGTAAGTATCCAGATATGAAAGTACCAGGAGGGAAAGGATCTAATCAAGCTGTTGCAGCTGCAAGAGCAGGAGCAAAAACAACAATAATAACTAGAATTGGAAAAGATGATGTTGGTCAATTTATACTAGAAAATTTAAAATTGAATATGATTGATACATCACATGTTGAAATGATTGAAGGATTAAAGAATGATTATTCTAATATAAAAATAAATCTAAGAGACAAAGATAACAAAATTGAAAGATTTAGTGGTGCAATTGATAGTTTTACTCCTGATATGATTGACAAATATTCTGATATTTTGTTAGATTCAAAAATAATAGAATGCCAATTAAAAGTACCAAAAGAAGTTACAGAAAAATTAATTAATTTTTGCTATAAAAATAATAAAATTTTAATCTTAACTCCATGTAGGCCCCAAAAACTGTGTATAACAGATCCAAAAAATAAGGATTTAATAGACAAGATTAGTATAATTACTTGTAACAGGCAAGAATGTCAAACCATGTTTAATACTGAAGATATTGAATATTGTGTAAAGCAATATCCAAATAAATTAATAGTTACATTAGGTTCGGAAGGATTAATGTATTACAACGGATCAAGAATAATAAAAATGCCAACAATTAATGTAAAAGTAATTGATACTGTAGGTGCAGGAGATACATTTAATGGTAATTTAGCGGCATTTCTTTCAAAAGGTATGGATTTACAACATGCAGTTAGAAAAGCTATGTATGCATCTGCTATAAAAATAACAGAAAAAACGGCACAATCAGGTATGCCTTATCTTGAAAATTTAGAAGAATTTATTTATACAATTAGAAACAATCGATTCGAATATGGTGATGAATTATCATATGCTATTAAAATTGTAAAAAAAGCTTATGATATTATAAAATTAAATAAAAACTTTCAAATATCTACCAAAAGTGATAATACATTGGTAACAGATGTAGACATTAAAGTTGAAAAATTTTTAATTAATAAAATCAAAGAAAAATATCCAAATGATATATTCTTAACGGAAGAAAATTATCCAAATAATCAATTACAAAACAGAACATGGATTATAGATCCAATCGATGGTACAGCACACTTTATAAAAGAATTGCCTTTTTGGGGAATACAACTCTGCTTTTATGACAAAAATGCTACAAAATTTGCAATCATTTATTTACCTGTAATAGACGAATTTTACTATGCTGCTGAAAATCAAGGAGCATATATCAATAATAATAAATTATTACCAAAAGCACCAGTTCCAATAAATCAATCAATTGTTGAGTTTGGGGGAACATTATATAAGGAATTTGAAGCCAAACGAACTTATTTTGGTAAATTAGTAACAAAAGATAAGATAAAAATTGCAAATATATTACATATAAATTCATCATGTATATCATTTACAGATATAGCCAGTGGGAAAGTAGATGCACTAATAACATCATCACATAAACCTTGGGATGTAATGCCTGGAATGTTCATTTGTAAAGAAGTTGGAATAAAAGAATATAGTTTAACATTTGATAATAACTTAACATTATTAACTAATAATGAAAAAGTTAAGGATTTGATATTAAACTAAATTTATTAATATTTGAATCAATCATGGAAGGAAAAAATTATAAATAACTGTAACATCTTTTCTATTAATACTTTTAAAATCTCACACTAACATAAAAGTATGTTACAATTATTTACGAAAGTGAGTGATTATAGATGGCTGAGTTTGTATCTATTGAAAAAAATAAATATAAAATTGTTGGAACACTAACTGAAGAAGATATAAATAGAATAAATACGTTTAAGAATAGAACAACTATAATACTTGATAATACTGCTGGCTTATCAAGTGAATTGGTTTCTAAAATAAAATCTGATCGAGTTGTTTTTAGTATTAAAGGTGGATTGGATTATGATACAAAAGAAAAATATAAAAAAGAAAAATATGTTGATAGAACTTTTGTGTCCCCTAGTGGATTGGAAGCAATTATTAAATATTTTGAATATAACGAAAGTTTACTTGATCCAAATTGGAATGAATTTGAAAAGGCTATGTTTTTATATAATGCTCTCGTCGTAGATATGGAATATGCTGAAGATTATGAAAAAATTCAATCTTTTGGTACAACTGAAAGAAGTTTAAATGGAATATTATATGGTAAATTAGTTTGCTCTGGTTTTGCGCAAGTATATAAGGAAATGCTAGATAGAGTTGGGATAAAGAACTATTATCAAAATAAAAAGGATGTACATGTATTTAATGTTATTGAAATAGATGGTAAAAAATATGGTGTAGATGTTACATGGGATAATTATAATAAAAAGAATAACAATGGTAAATGTGGCTTTGGAGAATTTGGCCATGATCCAGAGTTCTATACTAGATATGGACATCAATTATATACTGAAGAACCTGATTTTGATTCAGAATGGGCAACAAAAAGGGTTTATGATGAAGATGAAGAAGTATATGATTTATCACTACTAAATATGGATCAACTAAATGAATATTATAGCCATATTGCTTCAAGAGTTAATGAAAGAATACCATTTAGATATAATCTACAAGATCAAACTCTTGAAATAAAAAATAAATACTTGCCTGTTGACACAGTTGAATTAAGGCAAAAACAAGAAGCAGCACAAGAATATCCTATAGTTATAATTTTAGACTTTTTGAAAAAGAGAAATGCATTACAAGTTGATCCACAATTAATAGGAGCTTTTTCTAGCAGGAAAGTTTATTTATTAGATATGGGTAATATAGATGGAAAATATAGTTATGGTGTTAATTTATCTTTAATTGGCATTGATAATTATGTGGTTGATAGAAATGGAACTATAACATTTGACGATGGTAATGAAAGAAGACATAGTGCTATTAGGGGAGTTTATGATAATGTTTCAAATATGCCTGAAGAGGAATTAAATACATTATATAATAATGTCAACAAGTATTTAAATCAATATCTTAATAATTATATTTCAGATATTGTTAATAATTTAGACACATTATTAGCAAATTACGAATATAAACCTAATGAATGGGATTATGATAGAGCAATTGAACATGATAATATATATAGTAAGTTAGCAATAATAGTTAATAGCCGTGATTATTTGATACAAAAAGGTATGAGTGAGCAACAAGTTGATGGTATCATACAAAAAATAACAAGCAGATCCAATGAAATACATGAACCATATGAAAGCACTATTAGTCAAAAAGGCCGTGATTTAGACTTTTTATCAGCAGTATTCAATGATTTAAATGTAGGACGGCAAGCAATCGAACATGATTTACAAAAATCAATAACTGAAGATGAATTTATTTCATTATATGGTAATGTTGATTATATGGCTCCATTATTTGAGAAATATATTACAATATTCGGAGATAAAAAATTTAATTTTGCTGAATATGATATTTCAAGAGAAGATTTACAACAAATATTAAATAAAAGAATACAAGATTATCAAAAAAATAAAATGTTAAATGAATCTGTTGTAGAAGAAAATCAAAATTCAGGAATGCATATATAAAAGATGATCGCTTAAAGTTCAAGGCCATCATCTTTTTCTTTATCTTTTTTAATGATTCTTAATACCAACTTCTTGATTAATAATATTTACCATAAACACCATCTTCCTTTAGGATGATTTCTTTGTAAAAACAAAAAACCAATCTTTCGATTGATTTCTATATATCAATGTCCGAAAAGTTCAAACAGATTCGACATTGGAGCGATTGTGGAATACATCTACAACTTTCACTCATAACGATTTGATATATAGTAAATCAATCAATTTTATTTTAATACATAATATGTATTTTT
>CANRAE010000015.1 GCA_947628525.1 uncultured Bacilli bacterium | reverse complement strand
GGAGCGGTAAGATGAACAAAAAAATAATTATAATAACATTAAGTATTATAGTAGTATTAATGACAGTAGGTTATGCCATCTTTAGAACAAGCCTAAATATAACAGGAACTGCTAATATTGTTTCAACTTGGAATATAGAATTTACTAATATAGAAAAACAAAGTGTGGTAGGAGGAGTAACTGAAACTAATCCTCCAACCGCAAGAGGCACAACTGCAACCTTTAATGTTGATTTCAAATCCCCAGGCGATAAAATTATATATGAAATAACCGTAGAAAATAAAGGAACATTAAATGCCATAGTCAAGGAAATAAGTGCTAGTGAAACAGGAAGCGATGGAATATATTTTAAAATATCTGATATCAAAAAAGGAGATAAACTACCTAGTAAAAGCAGTCAAATAATAACAGTAGAGATAGGATATTCAAGTGAAGTAACAACACAACCAGTAGATTTAAAAAATGATTTAACTTTAAATGTAACTTTTGTTCAGGATGTAGGGCAAAATATACCAAGTGAAGATTTAAATATAGAAGATCCAATATTAACACAAGTAACAGGAGAAGATGATTTAATATTAGAAAATAGTGTTGGAAGAGCTATATCAAATTATTTAATATATGGTAATAGCATTCAAGCTAGTATACCTGATCCTAATAATTATGTAGAGATAAATTCATTTGGTGACAATAATATAATTACTATTGAAAATTTATTAAATAATAAAAAAGTTATAATTGATTTAACTGGTCATGAACCATTACGAAAAATCGGAGATATAGCTGACTATATTGACTTTGCTAATCAAAGAATAGTAAGAAATGTAGGAATGTATACTTTTAATGGTAAAGAAGGTTGGTTTACAAATAAAGAGACTAATGGGTCTCCGAATTATTTTATAAATCAAGAAAACTTTGCTAAAATTAATGGGGGTAAGAATTGTAGGAAAGGGATTACTGCTCCTTTATTATCAACTCTTTTTCCATATACTAATTTAGGTACTGATGAGTACCGTGATAGAAAAGGTACTAGTATTTATGGTTATTATGATAATACTGCTTGTTTTATCATAACAAATGAGTTTGAAACTAATGAGGAATGGAGCCAATACTTAAAAGACAAAGCTCAAAAAGAAGAACCTTTAACCATACTATATGCACTAGAAACACCTATATATGAACCAATTACATTACCAATAATATATACTGATACTGGTAATAATAAACTTAATATAAATAGTAATATATCTGTTAGTAAAGTAATAATTGATTATTATAAGAAAAGATCCTAAATACAAGTTAAAAATATTACTTGTATTTTTTATTTTATATAGTATACTTATAAAAGTATTAAACAGTTTATTTATGAGGTTTATTATGAAATTTAAAATAGGTAATATTACTATAAAAAATCAAGTTGTTTTAGCACCTATGGCTGGTATATCTAATCCTGCTTATATAAAAATATGTGAAGAGATGGGATGCGGTTATGCTATCACAGAACTTATTAGTGCTGAGGCAATCATTAGAAATAATCAAAAAACCTTTGATATGCTAAAAGGAATAGAACGGTTAAATATACCTGTTGCTGTTCAATTATTTGGCGGTAATGCTAATACTATGGCTCGTGCTGCTCAAATCATAACTAATATGTATCCTATCAAGATAATTGATATTAATATGGGGTGTCCTGTTCCGAAAGTTGCTTTAAGATCGCAAGCAGGATCTGCTCTTTTAAAAAATCCAGACAAAGTAAGAGAAATAGTTAAAGCCGTAGTTGATGCTGTAACTATACCAGTTACTGTAAAAATAAGAAGTGGATGGGATCAAAATAGTATCAATGCTACGGAGATTGCTAAAATTTGTGAAAAAGCAGGAGCAAGTGCAATATGTGTTCATGCTCGAACTAGAAGTCAAGGTTATTCTGGTAAAGCTGATTGGAATATTATTAAAGAAGTTAAAGAAGCAGTTTCTATACCAGTAATAGGTAATGGTGATATAAAAGATATTTATAGTGCTAAGAAAATGTTGGAAGAGGTTAATTGTGATGCAGTGATGATTGGTAGAAGTGCATTAGGTAATCCTTGGATTATTCGTGATGTAGTTAATTATTTGGATAAAGGTAATTTACCAAAAACAGTATCAGCTAGTGAAAAAATAGATATGTGTATAAAACACTTTAATTATTTGTTAGCGATCAAAAATGAAAAAGTTGCTATTTTAGAAATGCGTAATCATATCGCTTGGTATTTAAAAGGCTTACCTAAGGCTAACGAAATAAAAAATAAAATATATCTAATTCATAAAATAAGTGATATAATTAATATATTAAAAATGTATAAAAGATTTTTAGAGGGTGAAATAGATGAAATATAAAAGAATTATAGCTTATCTTATAGATTGTTTCATATTGTTTGTTGTATTAACAATATTAGGATTAGTTATACCTACTTTTGGTAATATCAATGAAATTAATAATGAATTAGAGGAGGTATTAAATAATGCTACTAACATTACTAATGATGAAGATGTTGCTAACGAACAAATTGAAAAGTTAAATAATCTTAGTTATGATTTGGCTAAAGCTACTTATTTAACAACGGTAGTAGGAATTGTAGTATATATACTTTATTTTGTAGTATATCAAGCCCGTAATAATGGTCAAACTCTTGGCAAAAAATTAATGAAAATACGTGTAGTAAAAAATGATGGTACAGTACCTGATATTAATACTTTAATCAAAAGATGTTTGATTCCTTATGGTATCTTGATCAATATAATATTATTGATACTATTATTGATAATAAGTAAAGCATCTTATATCTCTATAAGTTCTATAATACAAGAAATTCATATTGGTGTTTTATTAGTAACTATTATTATGATTGTTGTTAAAGGAAGAGGTATACACGATTATATAGCAGGTACGAAAGTAGAAAATGTTTAGGAGTGATAATATGCGAGATTTTTCAGAGCAAGAATTAGTAAGAAGACAAAAAGTAAATGATATAAAAAAAGTTTGCAATCCATATCCAGAACGTTATGAGGTAACACATAGTTTAAAAGAAGCTAGTCTTTTAGAAGATGGAACTAATAATGTTAGTGTAGCTGGTAGAATTGTATTTATGAGACAAATGGGTAAACTTAGTTTTATTAAAATAAGAGATATAGAAAGCGATTTGCAATTATCAATAAAAATAGATTTAGTGGGTGAAGAAAAATATCAATTTTTAAAAGATTATATTGATGTAGGTGATTTTATTGGTGCCGAAGGTGAAATGTTTACTACGCATACAGGTGAAAAGACTTTACGCACCAATAGTTTTGAGTTCTTAGGTAAAGCTTTAAAGCCATTACCTGAAAAATTTCATGGTCTAACGGATCCTGAATTATGTTATCGTAATCGTTATGTGGATATGATCATGAATGAAGATACACGTAAACGTTTCTTAACAAGGATCAATTTTGTTAAAGAATTACGTAATTATCTTAATAATCTAGGTTATTATGAAATAGAGACACCCATTTTAAATAATAAACCAAGTGGAGCTGTTGCAAGACCTTTTAAATCACATCATAATGCACTTGATCTTGATGTTTATTTACGTATTGCCCCAGAAACTTATATGAAACGTGCTGTAATAGCGGGTATGCCCAAAGTATATGAAATAGCTAGATGTTTTAGAAATGAAGGAATGGATGCCACTCATTTGCAAGATTTTACCATGATCGAATGTTATCAAGCTTATTTTAATTATAAAGATAATATGAAATTAATTCAGAATATGTTACAATCAATTATTCAAAAATTATATGGAACTCTTACTATTCAAATAGGGGATAAGGAAGTAGATTTAAGTGGTGATTGGGGAAGTGTAACATTTAGAGAATTAATCCAACAATATGCTAATATTGATATTGAAGAGTATAATACTAAGGAAAAACTTTTACAAAAAATCTTAGATGATAAAATAGAATTAGATAGTGAAACGCCAATAGAAAATTTAGGATTTGGTAATCTTGTGGATTATTTATATAAGAAAGTAGCAAGGCCTAATATTGTAGGACCAATATATTTAACTGAACATCCAATTAGTTTATCACCTCTTGCCAGAGCTAATGATGATCGCCCTGAAATAACTGATCGTTTTCAATTAATTATCAATGGAGCGGAAATTGTTAATGGCTTTTCAGAACTTGTTGATCCACAAGAGCAAGAAAAAAGATTATTAGAACAAGCCGCTTTGAAAGCGAATGGTGATGAAGAAGCTATGGATATGGATTATGACTATATAGGAGCTATGGAATATGGAATGCCACCAATATCTGGTTGGGGTATGGGAATTGATCGTTTAATTCAATTACTAACTAATAGTGAAAATATTAAAGATGTTGTTATGTTCCCTTTAATGAGACCATTAGATTAATATTTATAAGGCAGTAGAAATACTGCTTTTTTTGATAGAAAATAATTATTTTTAAGATAAAAACTTGTTTTTGCCCCAAAATAATGTATAATTAATAATGGGAGGGTTAAAATGAAAAAACATAGTTTATTTAAAGTGATTGGTATAACAATCATAGTAGCAGTTTTATTAACGTGGATTTTTCCAGTAACCTATTATGGTTATAGTTTAGTAGAAGAAGCACGTCAACAAATAGGACTTTTTGATTTTATGAGCATGGGTCCTACAACTTTTTACTATTTTGGTAGTATCATTTTCTTTATCTTAGTAGTAGGTGGTTTTTATGGAGTATTACATAAAACAAATGGATATCGTAATTTACTAAACAAAATAGCAGAAAAATTTAAAGGAAAGGAAGCACTATATTTAGGAATAGTTGCAGTATTATTTGCTTTAATAACATCAATGGCAGGTATTTCTGCTGGATTATTGTTCTTATTCCCATTTGTAATATCAACAATTATTTTAATGGGATATAATAAACAAACGGCAGCTCTTACAACTGTTGGTGCAGTAGCCATTGGTTTAATTGGAACAACTGTATCTGCAACTAATACCAATACTATTGTCAGTATCTTAGGAATAGAATTTAGTTCGGAATTATTATCAAGAGGAATTATTCTTGTACTTGGTTTAGTATTATTAATATGGAATGTTATAGCATATGCTAAAAAGCATAAATTAAGCCAAGAAGAACTAAAAGCTGTTGAAAAAGAACTTCCTGTTACAAATGATCCTGCTAAAAGAACTTGGCCAATTATATTAATATTTGATTTAGTATTATTGGTAATGATTTTAGCATCCATATCATGGGAAAATGTATTAGGTATTAAATTATTTAATGATGTTCATACAGCTGTTCTTGGTTTCAAGGTAAGTAAATTCCCTATATTTGCTAAAATACTAGGTGAGTCATCAATTCTAGCGTTTGGTAACTGGGGTGTATATGAATATTTAATCATGCTTGTATTAGCTTCTTTATTAATTGGATTAATATATAGAGTTAAATTTAATGATTATATTCAATCTTTCTATGAAGGAATGAAAAAAGCATTTAAACCAGCTGTGTTAGTTTTCTTAGCATACTTTGTCTTAGTTATAACCGCAACACGTCCAGTATTACTAGGAATCTATAAACCTTTATTAACTGCTACTAAAGGATTTAACGTATTTACTATGAGTTTAATTGCATTTGTTAATAGCATTTTCAATATTGAACCTTATTATATTGCATCAAGTGTATTACCATATGCAGTAACTGTAATTACCGATACTGAGGTTTATCCTTTAATTGCTGTTGTTTTCCAAGCTATGTCTGGTTTTGCTACTTTGATAGCACCAACAAGTATTGTTCTAATTGCAACATTATCTTATTTAGATATTTCTTTTGGACAATGGATTAAAACAGTATGGAAATTGTTACTTGAACTATTAGTAGTATTATTAATAATATTTACAATATTGATTCTTATATAAAGAATGGGAAACCATTCTTTTTTTTGTTTATCTTTTGTCAAAAATAACCATAATAAACATAGAATGATATGAAGGGAGAATCTATGTTTTCAAAATTTACAGAAGAAGCTAGGAAAGCACTAATAGGTGCTAAAAGAGAAATGAGTGAATTGAAACATTCATATGTTGGCAGTGAGCATTTACTTTTAGCTATATTAAAAGACAAAAACAATAGCATTGCCAAAAAATTAAAAGAATATGGTATAGAATATAGTAATTTTAGAAAAGAAATAGTTAAGGCTTTGGGAATAGGCAAAGAAAAAGTGGAATGGTTTTTATACACACCATTATTAAAAAAGATTATAGAAGATGCTATGTTAGAATCAAAAGAAGATAATAATGAAGTAACATTAGAAATATTATTTTCATCATTAATTCAAGAAGGTGAAGGTATTGCTATTCGCATTATTCTATCAATGAATGTTGATTTAGATGCCCTTATCGAAGAATTAAGTATCAAAGGTCCAGCCAAAAAGAAAAGTAATAAAAAGAAACTTCTTATCGATGAATTTGGATTTGATATGAACAAAAAAGCCAAACAAAACGAAATGGATCCTGTCATTGGTCGTAACCAAGAAATTGATCGCTTAATCGAAATATTATGTCGTAGGACAAAAAATAATCCTTTATTAATAGGTGATGCTGGCGTTGGTAAAACAGCTATTGTAGAAGAATTAAGTAGAAGAATAGTTATGGGTGATGTGCCTTTGCAATTAAAGGGTAAAAGAATTGTCTCTGTTTCTATGTCTAGTTTGGTAGCAGGTACTAAATATCGTGGCGAATTTGAAGATCGAATTGGTAAAATGTTAAAAGAAGTAGAACAAGATACTAACGTTATTATTTTTATTGATGAGATGCATACGCTTGTAGGTGCTGGTGGAGCTGAAGGAGCAATAGATGCTTCAAATATTTTAAAACCCACCTTAGCACGTGGAAAAATGCAAATAATTGGTGCTACAACTACTGATGAATATAAAAAGTTTATTGAAGATGATAAAGCCTTAGCTAGACGTTTTCAGACAATTATGATTGATGAACCTAATAAAGATAAAACCAAGGAAATATTATTAAAATTAAAACCTATTTACGAAAGCTTTCATAACGTTAAAATAAGTAATGATATTATTAATTTAATAGTAGATTTATCAGATAAATATATTTATAATCGTAGACAACCAGATAAAGCTATCGATATTTTAGATGAAGTATCAGCCAAAGTATCTGTTTTAGAAGATAAAAAAGTAAACCAATTAAAAAGTTTAAAAGAAGAATTAAATCATATTATTGATGACAAAAATTTGGCTATTATTAATCAAGCATTTAATGATGCTTCCCTATTAAGTAAAAAAGAACGACTATTAACTTCTAAAATAAATAAATTAGAAGATAAAATTTTAAATAATAAAGCCCCAAAAGAAGTGACAGAATCGTTAGTAAGAGAAATAGTTAGAACCAAAACACTTATTCCTGTTTTTGAATTAAATGATCACAATTCCAAAAATGTCCAAAAAATGATGATAGAATTACAAAAAGAAGTTATTGGTCAACAAGAAGCAATAGATACCCTTTATAAAATAAGTAAAAGAATAAAGGCGGGTTTTAAAGAATCTAATAAGCCAATATCGTTATTATTTGTTGGTCCAACGGGGGTTGGAAAAACATTGTTAGCTAAAAAATTTAGTCAGTATATGATCGGAGACAACAGTTTAATTACTTTGGATATGAGTGAATATAAAGAAGAACATACAATTAGTAAGATCATTGGTTCACCGCCTGGTTATGTTGGGTATCATAACAAAACAACTATTTTAGAAGAAATTAAAAATAAACCATTTTCCGTTATTTTAGTTGATGAAATAGAAAAAGCTCATCCATCAGTTATTAATCTATTTTTACAAATATTAGATGAGGGTAAAATAAAAGACGCTAGTGGTAATGTAGTTAGATTTGATCATAATATCATTATTATGACTTCTAATATAGGTTTTGATAAAAATAATATAGGTTTTAATAATAATCCAGATCATATTAATACTAAATTAAAAGATATTTTAAGTACGGAAATACTAAACCGCATAGATAATGTTGTCACCTTTAATCACTTAACTAAAAAAGATATTTTAAAAATAATTAATAATAAATTAAAAACAGCTAAAAATAACTTTAAAGAAAGAAATATCGATGTACACATCACTAATAAAGTTATAGAAGAAATTGTTGATGATAGTCATTATCAAGATTTTGGAGCTAGAAAAATTGATAAAATTATCCATAATAAAATAGATGATTTAGTTATAGATAATTTAATTGCGGGTAATAATAAATTAATAATAGAATCGATACATTAAGTTGTATCGTTTTTTTTAAATACATGGTATAATTCTAATAGAATAAACAAAAGGAGATTCATATGGATTATAATGAGTTAAAAAAACATTTGGAAATTAATAAAAATAAAGTAAATGAGTTATGGAGGTCTCTTTGACATTACAAGAAAAGAGCAATTAATAGAAGATTTAGAACAAGAAATGAATCAAGATGGTTTTTGGGAAGATCATCAAAATGCCGAAAAAAAAATTGAAGAGGTAAATTCGTTAAAACAAACAGTTATGGTCCTTAAAACAGTTAAAGAAGAATTAGAAAATCTTGATACATTACTTAATGAAGCAAATGATGATGATATGCTAACTATGATGGAAGAAGATGTGATAAGACTAGATAAAGAAGTGGAAAAGTTAGAGGTTTTATTATTATTAAATGGACCATATGATAAAAACAATTGTCTTTTAGAGATTCATTCCGGAGCTGGTGGTACCGAAGCTTGTGATTGGGCTAATATGTTATATCGTATGTACACAAGATTTTGTGAAAAGAAAAAATATAAGATCGAGGTATTAGATATACAACCAGGAGATGAAGTAGGTATTAAAAGTGTGTACCTTTTAATAAATGGTAGAAATAGTTATGGGTATTTAAAAAACGAAAAAGGCATTCATAGGTTAGTACGTTTATCACCATTTGATGCTAATAATAAAAGGCATACCTCTTTTGCCTCAGTAGATGTTATACCAGAATTTGATAATACAGTAGACATTGAAATAAATGAAAAAGATTTAAAAATAGATGTTTATCGTTCTAGTGGAGCTGGTGGACAACATGTTAATACGACAGATAGTGCGGTTAGAATTACTCATTTACCTACTAAAATAGTAGTAACTTGTCAGAATCAAAGAAGTCAAATACAAAATAAAGAAAAAGCTATGGCCATGTTAAAAAATAAGTTAAAATTATTAGAAATAGAAAAAAAGAATAATCAACTAGATGCTATTAGGGGCGAACAAAAGAATATCGAATTTGGATCGCAAATAAGAAGTTATGTAATGCATCCTTATTCGATGGTTAAAGATCATAGGACATTATGCGAAACAAGTAATGTTAATAAAGTATTAGATGGCGATCTTGATATGTTTATAGAAGCTAGTTTGAAAAGGGGATAAATATGGAACAATTAAAAATACCAAAAAAAATAAAAATTAAAAGATATATAGAATTAATCATAGGAGCATTAATGCTTGGCTTTGCCTTTAATATGTTTTGTTTACCACATAACTTTGTATATGGTGGAGTCAGTGGTATATCAATTATTATTCAAGAAATATTTGGTATACAACCAGCCCTTTTTATTTGGATTAGTTCTATTATTTTATTAATTATTAGTTACTTTGCCTTAGGTAAAGAATTAACTTATGGTTCTATTTTAGGATCAATATTATATCCATTAGCAATTCAATTAACAAGTAAAATAACCATATATTTTAGCATGGATACATCACAATTACTTTTAGCAGCTATCTTTGGCGGAGTTATATCTGGTATTGGTAATGGTCTTATCTATAAAGGAGGTTTTACTACTGGTGGAACCGATATAATAATTCAAATTCTTTTTAAATATTTTAAAATAAGTATAGGTAAAGCTATTATTTTATGTAATGGCATAATTTTATTAACAGGAACTTTTGTGTTTGGTATAAATAATTTTATGTATGGCATTATTATTTTGTACTTAATAAGTATGATTACGGATAGAGTATTATTAGGTATATCTGATGCTAAGGCCTTTTATATTGTCACCGTAGAAGAAGAGAAGGTTCGTGATTATATAATTAATACTTTAAACCATGGTGTAACTATTTTTCAAGCTAGGGGGGGATACGATAACAAGAAACAAAAAGTATTATTTTGTGTTATACCTACCAAAGAATATTTCAAATTAAAAGAAGGAATTTCCGAAATTGATAAGCAAGCTTTTTTTGTTGTCACTGATGCTTATGAAGTATATGGTGGTGAGTAAAGATGGTTATAAACTTAATAGATAAAGTAAAAAAACAGCATTTAATTAAAAGGTATACATATTTAATTGTAGCCTTATTTATTGCTGCAATAGGTTATAATTTGCTTGTATATCCTGCGAAAATAGTTGCTGGTGGTGCTAATGGGTTATCTATCTTAATTGATAAAATTTTTCATATTCCACCTTATATATTTATTTTAGTTTTTTCCGTTAGTGTTTTGATTATATCATTATTTGTATTGGGAATTGAAAAGTCCTCTGGTTCCATAGTAGCAACTTTTTTATATCCCGTCTTTGTCAATTTAACATCGGGAATTACAACTATTATTGATGTTGGTAAAAGTGATATGATTTTAATTTGCTTATTTGCAGGATTAATTTCTGGATGGACCTCAGGGATCATTTATAAAACCGGGTTTAGTTCCGGAGGCCTTTCCTTAGTAAATCAAATGATATATGAAAAATTTAAAATATCGATTAGCAAAGTAAACTTTTTTTCCAATATGGTTATTGTTTTACTGGGGGCTTATTATTATGGAATAGAAAATATCATATATGCTTTTATTGTTCTATATATTATTAGTATTGTTATTGACAGAGTGTTATTAGGAATATCTAAACATAAAGTTTTTTATATAATGACTTCCAAAGAAGAAGAGGTAAAAAATTATTTACTTAAAAATCTAGGTCAAAAAGTAACTGAATTTGATGTTATAAGCGGTTATTTAAATAAAAATGATAAAGTGTTGATGACAGTGGTACCAACCAAAAATTATATAAAGCTCAAAGAAGAAGTAGAAAAAATTGATGCTAATTCTTTCTTTGTTATAGCGGATTCTTATCAAACTTCGGCAAATACCTAAATTTTCCAATAAAAATCGACAAATTTATGTTATAATGATTATGTATAAACATAAAAAGGAGGTCGAGCATGGATTTTATAAATATAAAACATGTTAATAAAGTTTACAAAAATGGTGTTACAGCGATTTATGATTTATCCTTGAAGATCAAAAAGGGTGATTTTGTATTTATAATAGGTGGTTCAGGTAGTGGTAAATCAACTCTTATTAAAATGTTATATCGTGAAGAGCGTCCGACATCAGGAGAAATCATGTTAGGAGGATTGAATGTAGCCAAACTTAGAAATAGTAAAGTATATAAATTAAGACGAAAACTAGGAATAGTTTTTCAAGATTATAGATTATTGCCAAAACTAACGGTATATGAAAATGTTGCCTTTGCTCTTGAAGTTATTGGAGCCAAAAAAGATGAAATTAGAGTAAAAACATTAAAAGCTATCGATTTAGTTGGTTTAAAAGCTAAAACACGAAATTATCCAACCGAATTATCAGGTGGAGAACAACAACGTGTTGCAATAGCAAGAGCTATTGTTAATAATCCAAGATTATTAATTTGCGATGAGCCAACAGGAAATCTTGATCCAGATATGAGTAAAGAAATAGTAAAAGTTTTGGAAACAATCAATAAAGAAATAGGGACAACTATTATCATGGCAACTCATGATCGGGAAATAGTTAATGAAATGAAGAAGCATGTTATTGCATTAAAAGATGGCCGATTAGTAAAAGATTATGAGAAAGGAACTTATGATAATGAAATTGTTTAGAATGTTTGGAAGGAACGTAAGAGATGCGTTCAAAAGTGTAGGAAGAAACTTTTCTTTATCGATTGCTTCTATATCTTGTATTAGTATAACTTTACTTGTTGTTGGCATTGCCCTTCTTATTTCATACAATGTTAATAATTTCACCGAAACAATCAAAAAAGATGTTACTATCGTGGTTTTTTTAAAGCTTGATACAACTAGTGAAGAATTAGAAACAATTAAAGAAGAGATTCAAAATTTTGATAATGTATCTTCCATTAAAATAAAAACTAAGGAAGAATCTAAAAAAGAAATGATGTTAGAAGAAGAAATATTTGAGGCTACGTTTAGTACTTGGCCAGAAGATGAAAATCCTCTTCGCGACAGTTACTTAATTAAAGTTGATAATATCGAAATAATTAATGATACAGTAGAAAAAATTAAAAATATTGATAAAGTAGAAGTCGTAGATTATGGTGAAGGTATGGTTGAACAACTTGTTGATGCCTTTAAATTAGTTCAAAAAATTACGATAGTTATTGTTGCTATTTTAATTATTGTTACCATTTTCTTGATTGTAAATACCATCAAGCTTACTATTTTTTCTAGGAAAAGAGAAATATCCATTATGCGTTTAGTTGGTGCTAGTAATTTAACGATTAAAGTTCCATTTGTTATTGAAGGAATGTTAATTGGAATTTTAGGTTCTATTATTCCTATCATCGTTACCATTTATGGTTATGTTGTTTTATATGATAGATTTTCCGGACAGTTATTTTCTCCTTTGATAAAATTAGTTGCACCAGAACCATTTATTTATATTGTTTCGGCAATTATATTAATAATAGGTATGGTTGTTGGTATGTTTGGTAGTGGTAGAGCGGTAAGGAAGTATTTAAAAGTATGAAAAAAGTGTTAAAAATAGTACTTATCATTTTCATATTTATAGCTTTTATTCCTTATAATTCGAGTGCTATAACCTTAGGAGAATATGAACAAAAATTACAACAATATATTGACCAATATAACAAAAATCAAGCCGCTTTAAACAAAACCGAAGAAGAAATTAAACAAACTAATAATGAAATTGCTAATATCAAAACTGAAATTCAAAACTTATCTAATGAAATTGAAAAAATTAATAATGATATTATAGAATATAACGAAGAAATCAAAGAAAAAAGTCTCCAAACCAAAGAAATATTTCAATATTTTCAAATGGCTAATGGTGAGAATGTATATTTGGAATATGTTTTTGGGGCAGATACCATTACTGATTTAATTTATAGGATGTCCATCGTTGAACAAATGACTGAATATAATAATAAAATAACAAAAGAACTAGAAGAGATGATTGAAAAAAATAAAGAAAGAGAAAAAGAAATTGAAGCCAAAAAAGTAACTTTAAATGATAAGACTAAACAATTACAAGATAAATTAGTATCATTAGGTAATCAAAGAAATAGTTTATCTGTTGGTAGTAGGAGTATCCAAGATGAAGTTCGTACTTATCAAGACATTGTTGATAGCTTAAAAAAGCAAGGATGTTTAAGTCATCATGTTATAGGTGTAGATTGTGCTACATATGGCTCAGTAGTAGGATTTAGAAGGCCTATTGCCCAAGGATATATAACCAGTGAATTTGGTGGTAGATGGGGTAGCATTCATCGAGGACTTGATATGTCAAATGATGATCCTTATCATACTAAAATATATCCTGTTGCTAATGGAACTATTATAAGTAAATGGCAAGATGTTAATGGAGCTTTGATTGTTGCTATTGAACATTATAGTGCTTTAAATAATACGTATTATACTTCTATTTATGGTCATCTAAGTTCTTATGCTCCTAATATTTATTCAGGAAAATATGTTACTACTGATGATTATATCGGATATATGGGTAATACAGGATATTCCTTTGGAGCTCATTTGCATTTAGAAATGGCTACTTGTCGTTTATATACTGATCCAATATGTATCAATTGGGATGCATATGTGGCTTATGTTAATAGTATTTATAATCAAGGATTTAAAGGGCCAAGGGGTATTATTAATTTCCCTTCTGGTTTATATAATCCTTGGTATACAAGATAAAAATAGGTATTGAAAAAATACCTTTTTTAATTTGTTTTGCAATTTTAAAGTATCAAGACATTATTTTCCTTGACAATTATTAGCTATTAATTATAATAAACAGATAAGGGTGATTAAGTATGACATATGAGGAATATCAAAGATTAGTTGAAGAACAAAAAACAATAAAAGATTCTGTTTTAAAGAAATTAAGTGATGTCAATAATGAAATAAACGAGTTAACAGAAGAGATTGGCGAATGCAAATATCAAATAATAAGCAAAAAGCAAAGTCAATATGAGAATGAAATTAATTTGAAAAAAAATAGCGCTGAAAAAAGGAATTGTATGTTTCTATTGGCTACTTTCTTAACCATACCAGTTATTGCAACCTTATTATTTAGCAAAATAGGTGCGAATTTTCTAGAAGGGTTAGTTTTCTTTGAAATGGTTATAGGTATACCAGGTGTTTTTTTAGCTGCCAAAGAAAATATCGCTTTAAATTTAGATAGAAAAGAAATTCTAAATAAAATGGAAAAAGATGATAATGAAAAAAATAATGATGAACAATTGACTATAGTTGAAAAGAAAAAGAATTGTGAAAAGCGATTAATAAAACTAAATAATGAAAAAGAGCATTTAAGTCAACAATTGTATGAAATCAATCAAGATAGTAAACAGTTAGATGAAGCAGTATTGGGATCATTAAAAAATTATTTTCAAGAACAAAAGCTAGATATCCCAGTCGAAAATAATAAAGTAATGATCAAAACCAATTTTAATAAAAAATAGACAGTATATAACGAGTATAAAAGAAACAGTTCAAAAAATATTTACTTTTTAAATAACAACTATTATAATTTAGTTATAAGTAATTTTTTAAAATTTACCTTATTGAGAGTGATGGAGGGAATAGGCCCGATGAAGTCCAGCAACCTATTAAATTAGGTGCTAAATCCTACGGTAAAACCGAAAGATAAGGATAATCAGACGTTTAAAGTGATTATCTTTAAACGCCTTTTTCTTTTTAAGGTAAATTAAGAAGGAGGATATTTATGAAAAAATTATTTACAAGTGAATCAGTTACATTTGGTCATCCAGATAAGTTAAGTGATATGATTGCTGATTCTATATTAGATGCTTATCTTAGTAAAGATAAGAATGCCCGTGTTGCTTGTGAGATAGCATTAGGTAAAAATAAAGTTTATGTTTTAGGTGAAATTACTAGTAGGGCTAAAATTGATATTGATGAAATTGTAAGAAACACAATCGTTAAAGTTGGTTATGATAAAGATGAACTTTTATTTAATGGTCATACTTGTCAAATTATTAAGGATTTATCTTGTCAATCATCAGATATTGCCCGAGGAGTTAATGGCAAAGAATTAAAAGCAGGTGATCAGGGAATTATGTATGGGTATGCCACCGAAGAAACCTCTAATTACATGCCCTTAGTTCATAATTTAGCTCATGCTTTGACTGATAGATTAGAATATGTTCGACAAAATAATATTATTAAAGGGCTAAGACCAGATGGCAAGGCACAGGTAACCTTAGCATATGAAGATGAACAAATTCATATTCAAACAATCGTTATCTCATGTCAACATGATGAAAATAAAGAACTTAATTTATTAAAAAAAGAAATTACAGAAAAGGTCATAAAAAAAGTTATTGCTCCATCCCTTATAAAAAAGACTAATATTTTAATTAATCCTACTGGGCGTTTTGTCATTGGTGGTCCAGCTGGTGATTCTGGCTTGACAGGTCGTAAAATTATGGTTGATACTTATGGAGGAATAGCACATCATGGCGGTGGTGCTTTTTCTGGGAAAGATTATACGAAAGTAGATAGATCGGCTGCTTATTATGCTAGATATGCAGCCAAAAATATTGTAGCAGCTGGTTTAGCTAAACAATGCGAAATAAGAGTTGCATATGCTATCGGAGTATCTAAGCCAGTAATGGTTGATATTGATTGCTTTAATACTAATACGGTAGACGAAACTTTAATAAAAAGAGTTTTAAATAAATTTTTTAATTTTGAAGTTCAAAACATAATTGATACTTTAAATTTAAAAAATTTAGAGTATGCATTAGTAACTAAAAACCATCATTTTGGTTGGGATAAATTACCTTGGGAAAGAACAGATTTAGCTTGCCCAATTAAGAATTATGTTAATGAAATTATTTTAAATACAAGATAGAAAAATGATAACAGGGAAACAAAAATGTGTTTCCTTGTTTTGAATTAAAAATAATGTTAAAATATATTATTGAAATTAACTTAGTATTTTCTAATATTTATGTGGTAAATGCACAACCATATTAAGGAGGTAATTATGTTTAATTTAGTATCAAAATATAAACCTAGTGGCGATCAACCAAAAGCAATAAAAGAACTAGTCAATGGAATAAATGCTGGTAAAAAACATCAGGTTCTTCTTGGAGCTACTGGAACAGGTAAAACCTTTACTATTGCTAATGTTATCAAAGAAGTTAATAAACCAACTCTTGTTTTGGCACACAATAAAACCTTAGCAGGGCAACTATATAGTGAACTTAAAGAATTATTTCCAGATAATCGTGTGGAATATTTTGTTTCTTATTACGACTATTATCAACCAGAAGCTTATGTTCCTTCAACAGATACTTATATTGAAAAAGATTCTTCCATTAATGATGAAATTGATGAATTACGTCATTCAGCTACTAGTGCATTATTATCACGTGATGATGTCATCGTCGTTGCTAGTGTATCATGTATTTATGGTATTGGTGAAGTTGAAGAATATCGTAATAAAATGCTAACTTTAAATGTAGGAGATACTATTGATCGTAATCAAGTATTATTAAAACTAATTGATATGTTATATGAACGAAATGATATTGATTTTAAACGTGGTACTTTTAGAGTTAGAGGGGATGTTTTAGAAATTATTCCTGCTAATGATAAAAGTAGTGGTATTAGGATCGAATTTTTTGGAGATGAAATTGATAGAATTAGTGAAATAGATACCCTAACAGGCGCAATCAAAAACAATAAAAAAACAATATCTATTTTTCCAGCTAGCCACTTTGTAACTAGTGAAGATAAATTACAAGTTGCTATTAAAACTATTAAAGAAGAATTAAAAGATCGTTTAGAATATTTTAAAGAACACAATAAATTATTAGAATATCAAAGATTGGAACAAAGGACTAATTATGATTTAGAAATGTTAGCTGAAACAGGTTTTTGCACAGGTGTAGAAAACTATTCTAGACACTTAGCTGGACGTAAGGAAGGTGAAACTCCTACTACTTTAATGGATTTTTTCCCTAAAAATTATTTATTAGTAGTTGATGAATCACATGTTACTCTTCCTCAGGTTAGAGGAATGTATAATGGCGATAGAGCTAGAAAAATGAATCTTGTAGATTATGGTTTTAGGTTACCTAGTGCTCTTGATAATAGACCATTAAAATTTGAAGAATTTGCAAGTAAAATTAACCAAGCTATATATATTTCTGCAACTCCTGGTGATTATGAATTAGCACTTGTTAATCAACAATACGTTGAACAAATAATAAGACCTACTGGACTTTTGGATCCATTAATTGAAGTTCGTAAAAGTGAAGGACAAATTGATGACTTAGTAAATGAAATCAAAATCCGTATTGCCAATAATGAACGCACTTTAATTACAACACTTACTATTCGTATGGCTGAGGAATTAACTAACTATTTAAAAGATCTTGATATCAAAGTAGCATATTTACACACCGAAGTAAAAACATTAGAAAGAATGCAAATCATAAGAGATTTACGTTTAGGCAAATACGATTGTATAGTAGGAATTAACTTATTACGTGAAGGTATTGATATCCCAGAAGTTAGTTTAATTGCAATATTAGATGCCGATAAAGAAGGCTTTTTGCGTAGTGGTAGAAGCTTAATCCAAACTATTGGTCGTTGTGCTAGAAATGCGAATGGTAAATGCATTATGTATGCTGATAAAGTAACTGATTCCATGGATTATGCAATAAAAGAAACTATACGTCGTCGAAATATTCAAGAAGAATATAATTTGAAACACCATATAATTCCTAAGACCATTATAAAAGAAATAAGAGATGTTATTAGTAATTTGGATGAGGAAAAAGATAAAAAGATTAAGACTAATAAGAAAGAAATGATTAAAACAATAGATGTAATAGAGCAAGAAATGAAAGAAGCTGCTCGTAACCTTGATTTTGAAAGAGCAATGGAATTAAGAGATATATTATTTGAAATGAAGAGTGAATTAAAATGATATTTAAAAAAATATATGTAGAAACTACTAATAACTGTAATTTAAACTGTCCTTTTTGTATTGGTAATAATAGACCAAAAGAATTTATTACCTTAGATAAGTTTCAATTATTATTACAAAAAATTAAAGGTTATACTACTTATCTTTATTTTCATGTATTAGGGGAACCTCTTTTACATCCTGATATTAATGCATTAATTGATTTAGCTAGTCAATCATTTAAAGTAAATTTAACTACTAATGGCTTTTTTATTGATAAAATAATGCATAATCCTAATATTAGACAGATTAATATATCATTACAAAGTATTTTAAATAAAGATTTAGAAACGATCAAAAAATATTTACAAAAAGTTTTTTCAGCTAGTGATTATTTAGCCCAAAATAATACAATTATAAATTATCGACTTTGGACCAATGGTCAAAATAAAGACATAATTATCAAAGCATTACAAGATAAATACAATGTAATAATAGATAATAATAAACAAAACATAACATTATCTTCTAATATTTTTTTGCAAATTGAACAAGAATTTATTTGGCCTGATTTAAATAATCAATACTATAATATTAAGGGTAGTTGTCTAGGATGTAGAGATCATATTGGTATTTTAGTTGATGGTACTATTGTTCCTTGTTGTTTAGATAGTAAAGGAACAATAAAATTAGGTAATATTTATCATGATGAATTAAGTGATATAATAACAAGTAAACTTTTTCAAGAATTAAAAAAAGGTTTTGAAAATAACCAAAAAAGTCATCCTTTATGTAGACATTGTAATTTTTATGATATTAAAAAAAATATCCACAATAATAGTGGAAAATTATTTAAGACCTTTTAATATATGGTATAATACAAAAGGAAATTTAATTTGGAGGAGTCAAATGAGTAATAAAAATAAAGAAATGTTAAAAGTATTTTGGGGAGTAATGCATAATAATGAAAAATATATTCAATTAATTATTCCTAATTGTTATGTTAAAGATGTGTATAATATAGATTATGATTTATTATATAAAAAAGGTTACCATAATATTATTTTTGATATTGATAATACTATTTTACCAGTTAATGATATTTATGTACCAGAAGAGTTAATTTCTTTATTTGCTAATTTAAAAAAGAAAAATTTTACTATATGTATTGTGTCTAATAATAAATTAGAACGTGTTTTACCACCAGCGGAAGAACTAAGTGTTATGTATTTAGCAAATGCTAATAAACCAAATAAAGAAGCTTTTGATAAAGCTTTGACTATTATAGGCGGAGATATATCTAATACGGTGATGGTTGGGGATCAAATGTTAAGCGATATTAAAGGTGCTAATAGTTATGGACTTTATAGTATCTTAGTTGATCCTCTTAGTAATAAATATGATATAAAGACCAAAACAAGTCGTGTTTTACAAAATATAATGGAGAAGAAATTATCTAAACGTGATATTTTTCATAGAAATAGTTATTATAAATAAGGTGATAGGATGAATGAAATTGTTATCAAAGGTGCAAGAGAGAATAATTTAAAAAATGTGAATTTAACGCTACCAAAAGATAAATTAATCGTAATGACAGGAGTATCTGGAAGTGGTAAAAGTAGTTTAGCATTTGATACGATTTATGCGGAAGGACAACGAAGATATGTTGAAAGTTTAAGTGCTTATGCAAGACAATTTTTAGGGGGGACTGAAAAACCAGATGTTGATTCAATAGAAGGATTATCACCTGCTATTAGTATTGATCAAAAAACTACT
Organism: uncultured Bacilli bacterium; assembly: GCA_947628525.1. GTDB lineage: Bacteria > Bacillota_I > Bacilli_A > RF39 > UBA660 > RGIG3091. Next base: position 4,792 of record CANRAE010000015.1, on the reverse strand, counting down.
AATAAAAATCCTCGTTCCACAGTAGGTACAGTTACTGAAATTTATGATTATTTTCGTCTATTATATGCTAGAATTGGAACGCCTTATTGTCCTAATCATCATATTCCTATAAAAGCCCAAAGTATTGAAGAAATGGTCAATAAATTATTAGAATATGAAGTAGGAACCAAATTTATTATTATGGCACCAGTAGTTCATGGTGAAAAAGGTACGCATAAAGAGTTATTAGATAAATTAAGAAAAGATGGTTTTGCCAGAGTAAGAGTTAACGGGGAAATAAAAGACTTACAAGAAGAGATTATTCTAGATAAAAATATTAAAGATAATATTGATGTGGTGATCGATCGTCTTATTGTTAAAGAAGACATAAGAGGAAGATTAAGTGAATCATTAGAACAAGCTACTAAACTAGCCAATGGAAAAGTTGTCATTGAAATACCAGGTGATAAAGAAATATTATTTTCTGAGCATTTTGCTTGTCCTTATTGTGAATTTTCTTTACCTGAATTAGAACCTCGATTATTTAGTTTTAATTCACCATATGGAGCTTGTCCTGAATGTAAAGGATTAGGAATTAAATTAAATATCGATCCTGATCTAGTTATTCCTAATCAAGATTTATCTATTAATGATGGTTGTATTGTTACTTTAAGTGATGATCAAGATGGTATATATTATAAAAGATTGGAAGCTGTTTGTAATCATTATGATATTGATATGAATAAACCTTTTAAAGAATTGACTAAAAAAGAAAAAGAAATGGTTTTGTATGGTTCCAAAGATAAAATTGATTTCAAATATACAACGAGAGGTGGAACTAGTTATAATCAAAAAGATTATTATGAAGGAATAATTACTAATTTACAGCGTCGTTATATGGAGACTAGTAGTAATTGGATTCGTGAGTGGTTAGAAAATTATATGATCGAAACTACTTGTGAACAATGTCATGGTGCAAGATTAACAGATAGTGTTTTATCAGTGTTAGTTGGTAAAAAGAATATATATGAAATGACTTGTATGAGTATTAAAGAGTTAGTAGATTTTTTTAATAACTTAAAATTAACGAAAGAACAAGAACAAATCGCCGGTCTTTTAATTAAAGAAATACAGAACCGTCTTAATTTCTTGAAAAATGTGGGATTAGAGTATTTAACATTAAATAGAATGGCTGGTACTTTATCAGGAGGAGAAGCTCAGCGTATTAGATTAGCTACTCAGATAGGATCTCGTCTTACAGGAGTACTTTATGTATTAGATGAACCTAGTATTGGATTACATCAAAGAGATAATGAAAAATTAATTAATGCTTTGAAAGAAATGCGCGATTTAGGTAATACTTTAATAGTAGTAGAACACGATACTGATACGATGTTAGCAGCTGATTATTTAGTAGATGTAGGACCTGGTGCTGGTGATGCTGGTGGTGAAATTGTAGCTTGTGGTACACCAGAAGAAGTAATGAAGAACGAAAAAAGTATTACAGGTCGATATTTAAGTGGCAAAGAATGTATTGAAATACCAAAAAAGAGAAGAAAAGGTAATGGGCTATTTATAGAAGTCAAAGGTGCTAAGGAAAATAATTTAAAAAATATTGACGTCAAGTTTCCACTAGGTACTTTTACATGTGTTACCGGAGTATCAGGAAGTGGTAAAAGTAGTTTAGTTATGGAAATATTGTGTAAAGCAGCCTTAAATTATTTATATCATACCAAGGATAAACCTGGTAAACATAAAAAAGTATGTGGTTTAGAAAACATAGATAAAGTTGTAGATATAACACAAAATCCAATTGGTAGAACACCACGAAGTAATCCAGCTACTTATACAGGAGTCTTTGATGATATTAGAACACTTTATACAACTACTAGGGAAGCTAAGATGTATGGTTTTGGAAAAGAAAGATTTTCATTTAATGTCAAAGGTGGTCGTTGTGAAGCTTGTAGAGGTGATGGTGTCAAAAAAATAGAAATGCATTTTTTACCAGATGTTTATGTACCTTGTGAAGTATGTCATGGTACTAGATACAATAGTGAAACACTAAATATTAAATATAAAGGTAAAAACATTGCCGAAGTATTAGATATGCGTGTTTCCGAAGCATTAAACTTTTTTGAAAATGTTCCTAAAATAAAAAATAAATTACAAGTTCTATCAGATGTTGGGTTAGGATATATTAAATTAGGACAAAGTGCACCAACCTTATCTGGTGGTGAAGCCGGTCGTGTTAAACTTGCTAAGGAATTACAGAGAAAAGCTACTGGTAAAACACTATTTATATTAGATGAACCAACAACAGGTCTACATATAGAAGACATCAAGCACTTACTTGCAATTATTCAAAAAATAGTAGATAATAATGATACAGTAATAGTAATTGAACATAATTTAGACATGATTAAAACGGCTGACTATATTATTGATATAGGTCCTGAAGGTGGCGAAGCTGGTGGTAATATAATTGCTACTGGTACACCAGAAGAAATTACTAAAAATAAAAAGTCATATACAGGAATGTTTTTAAGTAAGCTATTGTAGGAGGACTATGAAAATAATCATTATTGGCAAAGATAATAAAGCCAAATTAAATAAATTAATCGAATGGTTAATTTATATGATCGGTTATACTATATCTTTTATATTAATATCCAAATTATTTGGCACATTTCAAATTGCTGATGAACATTTAATCTTTTATTCATTTTTAGCGGTAGTATTAATATTTATTTTAAATAAAACTATAAAGCCTATTTTATTTAAAATAACTTTACCAATTACAGGTATAACTATGGGATTATTTTATTTTGTTATTAATGCAATAATCTTGAAACTTGTAGATATTATTTTGGGGAGTAAATTGGATTTTACTAATACATGGAAATTGTTCTTTATTGCTATTTTATTAGCAATTACTAATGCTATTATTGAAGAATTGATTATTAAGCCAATTTTAAGGAGGTTTAAAAGGAAATGAATAGAATTGCTCTTGATTTAGGATTTATCCAAATTTATTGGTACTCTATTATGATTTTAATAGGATTATTTTTAGGATTATTAGTTATTTACAAAGAAATGCGAAAGCAAAAAATTAGTACTGACTTTTTTATAAATTTGGCTTTTTATACGGTGATTATAGGTATTATTGGTGCAAGGTTGTATTATGTTTTATTTAATCTTGATTATTATAAGACTAACCCCATGGAAATATTTGAAATATGGAATGGTGGTTTAGCTATTCATGGCGGTATCATCTTTGGTGGAATATTTATGATTATGTATTGTAAAAAACATAAAGTAAATACTTATCGTATCTTGGATGTTAGTGTAGTGGGATTAATTTTAGCCCAAGCTATTGGACGTTGGGGTAATTTCTTTAATCAAGAAGCTTATGGAATGCTTACAACCAAAGCTCATTTAATGTCTTTACATATTCCTAATTTTATAATTAAAGGTATGTATATAGGTGGTAATTATTATCATCCAACTTTTCTATATGAATCACTTTGGGATATATCTGGTTTTATTGTTTTATTACTAATAAGAAAATTATATAAAAAACTTAAATCAGGACAATTGTTAGGAGTTTATTTATGCTGGTACTCATTAGGAAGATTCTTTATTGAAGGATTACGTACTGATAGCTTAATGCTAGGATCTATTAGAATAGCGCAATTAGTATCAATTGTATTAATAATATTAGGAATTATACTTATTATATTTAGGCAAAGAAATAAAAAAGTATCTTATTATTATGAAAGTGTGAAAAAATGAAAACCGATTATGAAGTTGTAATTATTGGCGCTGGTGTAGCTGGTATGACAGCAGCCATATATTTAAAAAGAAGTGGAATTAGTTGTTGCCTGTTGGAGCGAGAAATTCCAGGTGGTCAAATAAACAAGTCATCATCTGTTCAAAATTATCCTGGAATTATGGAAATTACGGGACCGGATTTAGCCAATAATATTTTTAAACAAGTTAATAATTTAGATATACCTTATAAATATGGTAATGTGCTAGAAATTAAAGTACAAAATGATAAAAAGATAGTAAAGACTGATGTAGAAGAGATATCAACTAAATTTATTATTATAGCCACAGGAAGAATTTCTAGAAAATTACAAATAGCTAATGAAGAAAAGCTAATAGGTAAAGGAATTAGTTATTGTGCTTTATGTGATGCTAACTTTTTTAAAGATCAAATAGTAGCTGTCATAGGTGGATCTAATGCAGCTATGGAAGAAGCTCTTTATTTATCTAAAATATGTAAAAAAGTAATTATTATTCATAGACGTAATGAGTTTAGAGCTGATCAAATATTAGTTGATCAAGTTAAAAATACTTCTAATATTGTATTAGAAGTAAATGCTGTACCAATATCTTTTAATAGTAAAGATGATAGATTATCTTCTATTACTTTAAATCAGAATGGGAAAACTTGGGATCTCATAGTTGATGGTTGCTTTATATATATTGGACAAGTACCTGCTAGTCAGATATTCAAAGATATTATCGAGTTTGATGATGATGGCTATATTATAGTAGATGAACATAATTGTACTAATGTTGCAGGTATATATGCTGCTGGTGATATTGTAAAGAAAGATGCATATCAATTAATAACAGCAATGAGCGATGGCGTGATAGCAGCAGTTAATTGTATAAAGAATAGAAATAATTAAAGTAATGTCCGCAAAATGCATGTAAAAAGTGCATTTTTTTTGTTGCCAAAACCGTAGGGGGGGGGGGTATAATATATAATGTAGAATAATATATTCGGAGATGGTAAGAAATG
>CANRAE010000014.1 GCA_947628525.1 uncultured Bacilli bacterium | reverse complement strand
TGGATAGACAAATAGGCATTCTTCTAGGCCACGAGTAATATAAAATTCATCCCCTAAGTCATCACGAAACTTAGAAGGTAATATTATTCGTCCCTTTTCATCAATACTATGATGATACTCACCTATCAACATAAAAATCCCCCACTTTTCACCACTTTCAACCACTGCTACTATTATACTACTATTTAATTTCCACTTTGTAAATACTATTTAATTATTTTTTAATTAATAAATAAAAAAAAGAATGTCAATTTGACATTCTAAATTATTCTTTATTTTCTATTTTATCTAAAATAAATTTAATAAATTCCGCCTTAGGTAAAGTGTGAGTATTTGGTTCTTTATAACGACGGTAACTAATAGTATCTTCTTCTATTTCTTTATCACCGATAATAATAGAATAAGGTATTTTACTTATTTGAGCTTCACGCATACGATAACTTAATTTTTCATTGCGATCATCTAAATTAACTCTAATATCAAAATTTTGTAATTCTTCTTTTAATTTACTAGCATATTCACCATGCACTAATGGATTAACAGGAATAACATTTAATTGCGTTGGTGCTAACCAAAGAGGAAAAACACCTTTAAGTTCTTCGATAATGAAAGCTGTAAATCTATCAAATGTTCCAAATATAGCGCGATGTAATACTACTGGTACTTGTTTTTCACCATTAGAATCAATATAACTAAGATCAAATCTTCTTGGTAATAAAAAATCTAATTGACAAGTAGATAAAGTTACTTCTGGTCCCACAGCTGGTTTTACTTCCACATCTAATTTAGGACCATAGAAAGCTGCTTCCCCAATAGCTTCATGATAACTACAACCTAAGTCATTTAAAACAGCACGCAACTTATTTTCAGCATTATTCCACATTTCATCATCATCAAAATATTTTTCTTTATCACTAGGATCGCGTAAAGATAGACGGAATTTATAATTTTTAATGCCAAAATCTTTATAGACATCCAAAATCAAAGATACTACTTTTTTAAATTCATCCCCAATCTGTTCTTTCGTTACAAATAGATGGGCATCATTTTGACACATACATCTAACGCGCTCTAACCCCTTAACAGCTCCACTCGCTTCATAGCGAAAATCAGTAGCAAATTCACCAATTCTTATTGGTAAATCACGATAAGAATGAATTTTATTACCATATATCAACATGTGATGAGGACAATTCATAGGACGCAAAACAAATTCTTCATCATCGACTTTCATTGATGGAAACATATTCTCTTGATAATGATCCCAATGTCCTGATGTTTTATACAAATCTACTGTTCCCACACAAGGCGTATAAACATGTAAATATCCTAATTTTTTTTCTTTTTCATATATATAGTTTTCTAATTGCTTACGAATAATGGCACCATTAGGTAACCAAAGGGGCATGCCCTTACCTACTAAATCATGAGTCATGAATATTTCTTGTTCTTTACCTATTTTACGATGATCACGCATGGCAGCTTCTTCTAATTCTTGCAAATGATTCTTTAAATCCTCTTCATTATCAAAACATATTCCATATATTCTTTGCAACATTTTATTTTTAGAATCACCTTTAAAGTAAGCCCCACTAAATTTTAATAATTTAAAATATTTTAACTCTTTAACTGATTCTACATGTGGTCCACGACATAGATCCGTAAAATCTCCTTGACTATAACATGAAATAACGGTTTGTTTTTCATCCATTCTCGAAATTAAATCTATTTTATACGGATCATCTTTAAACCTTGCTAAGGCTTCTTCCTTAGATATTTCTTCTCTAATAATTCTTTTACCATCCTTAGCAATTTTTTTCATTTCCTTTTCAATTTTTTCTAAGTCCTCATCTTTAATAACCTCATCACCTAGATCTATATCATAATAAAAACCTTCTTCAATGACTGGTCCTACCCAAAATTTAGCACTAGGATATAAATGTTTAACAGCTTGGGCAAGTAAATGCGCACAAGAATGATTTAAAACACTTAATCTTTCATCTTCTTTAATATTTATCATTTCTTAACCTCTCCTTTTTGCATATCATTGTTTTTTTCCAAAATATACTCTTTTTTTATTTCTTCCTTAGCTTTTTCAAATTCTTCTAACAACTCTGCACTTTCTTCCTTATGTTCAATTCTATATAATAACATATCCATGCGTAATTTTAATAAACGATCATGGGCTTGTTTTTTGACCGTACTATCCATTATTATCACCTCAAAAATAAAACTCCTATTAGTTCTTCTAATAGGAGTGCATAACACGGTACCATCCTTGGTTTAACTTAATTAAATAGATAACGGCATCTACCGGAAATATCTTTCGATCTCTGCTCCTAGGTAGTAATTATTATTTTATTAACTATTTTCCACCAACCAATAGCTCTCTATGTAACTAACATAATAATCGTATCCTATTCATCGCATTTCATTGTAATTATAACACATTTATTAATTTTGTAAAGTTTTATTAATGTTTAAATACTCCAAAGTGCTTTAATGGTTTTCATAAATTCTTGATCAGTCATGGTAGGAAGACCTTCTACTAATCTTATATTCATATCTTTGGCTCGTTGTCTAAAATCATTAGCTTGCCTACTAGTAGCACTTAATGATGTAGCAATTAAAACTTTTCGGGCATATTTACCACCAAATCGTTCAGCAACAGCATTTAATTTATACAATTCTTCATTACTTACTATGCCGTTTTTACATGATATAAATATAGGTATACCACCTTTCATAGCTAAAACATCTATTTCATTTTCCGTATCAAGTGCATTTTCATCAGTATGAATTTCACCATCCCAATCAATCACAACCCCATTCATAACATCATTATAAAGCAATTCACCATTAACATCTTTTGCTTCTTTTAAGGTTTTATATACTTTCATTTCTAAAACTTGACCGGCTTTAATCAGACATTTTTTTACTTGTTCATTTTTATATGTAATAGATAATCGATCATGCTCTTCATCATATTCATAGGTAGTTATAAGACCATTTTGATATAACTTATTAAAAATACTTTTAATAAAGATAAATCTTGCTCCCCGTTGTTTTAAACAATTGGTAATAGATGTAATTCGCGATTGCATAATAAGGGGATCACTATTGTTTTTTTTGCATATTTCTGCTACTTCCAATATACCCATTTGGGCGTTCCAAAGGCGAACATCTTTTTTACATATATCCCACATTTTATCAATATCACTTTGAAACTCTGGATTAAGTTCCCAATCATAAGTTCCCTCTTTTTTAATATCATCATAGACAATATCGCCACCATATATAAGTATGTTTTCAGAAACAGAAAGCTTTGGTAATTGTTTTTGCGTAATAGTAATACCATCTTGATCACAATCAATAATATGGTTATTTTGAATATTAAAGCGATGCATTTGAATTTTTTTATCTTTATAGCGCTCATAAATAATACCCATGGCTACTAAATATAGTTCACCACCACCAGTAAGATCAAAAAAGCAATCGTCATAAGTTTCAACTAAATTTGATAAAATATCAACAATACTATTTAAATTGTTTTTATTGATTTCGCGACATATAAACTCAACTTCAAAGCCTCTATTTTTAAGAATTTTTTGATAATTAATTGCATGTTTCTTTAAAAGTTTTAACCTCTCTCCTAAAATAATAACTCTTTGTGGTACATTAACTAAACATGTACATATATTTTCAATATCAGCTCGATCAAAAAATTCCACAAATGTCATTGTTTTATTTACAGTCGTTTTGTCTAATGTTTCAATACTCATAAAATACACCCACCTATCTATTAATGAAAAAGTCTTGTGTGATCCTATTTTTATTTATCAAGATCATCTAATTTAACACTTACTAACTTACTTACTCCTGACTCTTGCATAGTAATACCATACAAGGTATTAGCATATTCCATTGTTTTCTTTTTATGGGTAATAATTAAAAATTGTGTTTTATCACGGTAACGATCTAAATATTTACCAAACTGATCAACATTAGTTTCATCAAGAGCAGCTTCTACCTCATCAAATAAGCAGAAAGGAACTACTCTTACATTTAAAATAGCAAAAATTAAACTAATAGCTGTCAAGGTTTTTTCACCACCAGACAACAAAGATATAGATGTCAATTTTTTACCAGGTGGTGAAGCAATAATATCAATGCCTGTTTCTAATATATTATCAGGATCAGTCAACTTTAAAGTGGCTGTACCACCATGAAATAATTCTTTAAAAACATTTTGAAATTCTATTGATACTTTCTTAAACGTTGTTAGAAATTCCTCCTTCATAACTTCATCCATTTCTTTAATAATTTCTAACAATGTATCTTTAGCATTATTCAAATCATCTCTTTGGGAAGTTAAAAATTGATAACGATTTGATACTTTATTATATTCTTCGATAGCAGCAAGATTAACCATTCCTAATTGTTTGATCTTATTTTTATAAGCATTAACATAATTTCTGGCTTCATTAGGATCTATATCTAAAATATAATTATCACGAGCTTTTTCATAAGTAAGTTCATATTCTTCTCTTAATGTATTTAGATTGCTATCTAATTTTACGTCTAATTTACTAACTAATATTTCATTTTCTTTTAATTCTTTTTCTAATTTATTAATATTAGCATTATTTATTTTATTTTCAGCTTCAATCTTTTCAATGTTTAAAGAAAGTTCATCAATGATATGTTTTTTATCTTCTATCTCTTTAATTAATTCTTTCTTAGCTCTTGTAACAGCATAATAATCATTATAAAGTCTTTCTTCTTCCTTAGATAATGATGATGATACCACATGTCCTAGACTATTTAATTCATTATTAATTTGTTCATAATAAAGATTAGCTTTATCTTTTTGATTGTGTTTATTACGTAAAAGTTCTTCTTCTTCAACCAAAGATGACTTAGTATGTAATATATCATTTTCAATATTAGATAAATTATTATTATATTCATCTAATTCTTTTTGTAAATCACTAATAATAGCATCTAACTCTTGGCGATGTCTCGTTAAATAAGCAAGTTCTCTTTTTTCACTAATAACACTTTTCGTTAAAGTTATACTTCCACCAGTAATCGAACCACCAACATGTACTACTTCACCATCAAGTGTAACTATTTTATAACGCCAATTAATTTTTTTACTGATACGATTAGCGGTATCAATATTATCAACTAAGATAACATTACCTAATTGATTGGTTATAACACCATAATATTTAGAATCAAATTTAACAACATTAGATACTATATCAATATAACCCTCTTCTTTTTGTAAAATATTCATAGTATCTAGATCAATTCCCTTAGGTTTAATAATAGATATTGGGAAAAAGGTAGCTCTTCCTAAATGACAGTCTTTCAAATAAGCAATAGCTTTTTTAGCACAAATTTCATCATCTACTACAATAAATTGTCTACTAGATAATAAAGCAACCTCTAAAGCTTTGGTATATTCTTCATCTGTTTCCACTAAATTACCCAACGCTTGATGAATGCCTGTTAATCTTGGATTATTTAAAACCGCTTTAACACTACTTGCTAAATTACCACCAGAACTAATGTCATCACTCAATACCTCGATTTTATGAATTAAATCGGTTAATTCCCTGTTTTTATTATCTAATTCTTTTAAACTATTATCTTTTTTCTTTTTAATATTATTAAAATCTAGATCTAATTTATTAACTTGATCACGCAATGCATCAACTTGATTATTTAAAGACATAATATCTTTATCTAACAAATAAAGATCATTTTCCACTTTTAATTGTTCATTTTTTAAAGTAGCAATATTATCATGAACTTTATTATTAGAAGCATCATATTTACTACGTTCTTTAAAAATATTAATTTCACCATTTAATTGTTCTTCTTTACTTGTTAAATCTAAAAGTTTATTATTATATTCATTTAATTCATTATTTAATTTACTTAAATTGTTTTTACTATCTAAATAAGTTGTATCACTTTGATTACTTTTAATATTTAAATTCAATATTTGGTTGTTTAACGTTTCGATCTTCGTTTTAGCTTCTTCATATTGATAATTCATTTGTTCTACTTCATAAGTAATTAAAGCTACTTCAATATTTTCTAATTTTTCTTTATTATCTAGATATTCCTTAGCTTTAATACTTTGTTCTTTTAATGGTTCTACTTGGGATTCTAATTCGTTAATAATATCGTTAACACGATCTAAATTATTATTAGTGCGTTCTAGTTTTCTAATAGCTTCTTCTTTTCTTCTTTTATATTTTAAAACCTCAGCAGCACTTTCAAAAACAATTCTTCTTTCTTGGGGTGAATTAGATAATATTTTGCTAATATCGCCTTGGGAAATAATATTAAAAGCATCTTTGCCAATACCACTATCCATAAATAAATCGGTTATGTCTTTTAGACGGCATTTATCACCATTTAAATAATATTCATTTTCACCAGTACGATAAACTCTACGTTTAATACATACTTCATTATAAGGAATATTTAAATAATGATCGCTATTATCAAAGGTTAAAGAAACGCTTGCAACATTTTGCATACCTCGTGATTTAGAACCTGCAAAAATAACATCAGTCATACCAACATCACCACGAAGTGATTTAACTGATTGTTCTCCTAAAACCCAACGTACCGCATCAACAATATTACTTTTTCCCGAACCATTAGGTCCTACTATACAAGTTGTTTTACCATCTAAACTTATTGTTAATTTATCAGCAAAAGATTTAAAACCTAAGGCACTTATTTCCTTCAAGTACATATATACCACCCAATCTACTATAAAAATTGTACCATAAACTGACAAAATAAACAAATGAATTTAATGCTTATAATATCAAAAAAAACTACAACTTTTAAGTTGTAAGTTTATTTTAGTTCATAGCGTCTTTTCTTGAAAAGTTAAGTCTTCCTTTTTTATCAGTACCAATAGCTTTAACAATTATTTCATCACCTATTTTTACGACATCTTCAACTTTTTCAACTCTATCTTTAGATAACTTAGATATATGAACTAGTCCTTCGCATCCAGGCCATACTTGAACAAAGCAACCAAATTCTTCAATAGACACTACTTTAGCAGTATATATTTTACCTTCCTCTACTTCGCGAACAATATTTTTAATCATTTCTGCGGTCTTATCGATAATCTCTTGATCAGAGTGATAAATAATAACTCTACCATCATCTTCCAAATCAACCTTAACAGCATTTATATCAGTAACACTAGTAACATTGCTAGCATCACAAATGATTTTAGTAATCATTTCTCCACCCTTACCAATAACATCTTTGATCTTCTCTGGTTTAATCATAAAAGTTAATGTTTTAGGAGCATATTTACTTACTTCTTTACGTGGTTCGCTAATTTGTTTTTGAATAACATCAAGAATTTCCATACGAGCTACTTTAGCTTGGGCAAGAGCTTCTTTTAAAATTTGTTTAGTAATACCCCTTATTTTAATATCCATTTGTAAAGCACAAATACCATCACGTGTACCAGCTACTTTAAAATCCATATCACCTAAATGATCTTCCATTCCTTGAATATCAGTTAAAATAGTATAATCATCACCATCGGTAATAAGTCCCATAGCTATACCAGCAACAGGGGCCTTAATAGGAACTCCTGCTGCCATTAAAGACATACAACCAGCACAAATACTAGCTTGGCTTGATGAACCGTTACTTTCAAGAATTTCTGATACGACACGAATCGTATATGGGAATTCTTCTTCACTTGGTATTACTTGCAATAAGGCTTTTTCACCTAAAGCTCCATGTCCTATTTCACGACGTCCAGGCGAACCATATCTTCCAGTTTCACCAACTGAGAACTGAGGGAAATTATAATGAAGCATAAATCTTTTTTCATCTTCTAATGATAAGCCATCTAAAATTTGATGTTCACCCAAAGCTCCAAGCGTAGTTATGGATAAACTTTGCGTCTCCCCACGCGTAAACAAAGCTGATCCATGAGTTCTAGGTAAAAGATCAATATCAGTAGATAATGGTCGAATTTCGGTCATACTTCTACCATCGGCTCTCGTTTTTTCTTTAACGACTATTTTTCTAAACAATTCATATTCTAATTCTTCTAAAACTAGTTTAACCTTAGTTAGTAATTCTTCTAATTCATCTTCTTTTAAGGCCATATATTCGGTTTGATATTTGTTTAAAACTTCTTCTTTAATATTATCAATAGTATTATATTTTTCTAATTTATCTTTAATACGTAAAGCTTTATCTAATTGATCACGACACATACTAGAAACTTCTTCTTTTAATTCACTAGTTATTTCTAGTTTATCATATTCCATTTTCTCTACACCAATTTCAGCAATTATCTTTTCTTGGAAAGCAATTAATTCCTTGATAGCTTCATGTCCAAACATTAAAGCATCTAACATATCATCTTCACTAACTTGTTTAGCACTAGATTCAACCATATTAATAGCTTCCTTAGTTCCAGCAACAGTCAAATCAATATCAGATACCTCTAATTGACTAGGTGTTGGATTGATCACAAATTGGCCATCAACACGACCTACTTTAACTCCGGCAATAGGACCATCAAAAGGAATTTTACTAATGCATGTTGCAAGGCTTGATCCTAAAAGAGCTGTTATTTCTGGTGAATTATCTTGTTCAACTGATAATACGGTATTAACAATTTGCACTTCATTTCTAAAACCTTCGGGAAATAAAGGTCGCATTGGACGATCGATCATTCTAGCTGCTAAGGTTGCATTATCAGTAGGACGCCCTTCTCTTTTAATAAAACCACCTGGTATTTTACCAACAGAATATAACTTTTCTTGATAAAGTACCATTAAAGGAAAGAAATCAGACAAAATATTAGCATTTTTACTTACTACTGCTGTTGATAAAATAACAGTATCACCATATCTTACCAATACCGCACCATGGGCTTGCTTTGCTAATTCACCATGTTCAACAACGATTTTTCTTCCTCTAAAATTTAATTCAAATACTTTCTTCATATTAACCACCTAATATTATAACTATTTTTTCTTAAATAAAGACACTCAAAAAAGAGTGTCTACATATTATTTTCTTAATCCTAATTTTTTAATTACTTCACGATAAGAATTAATGTCATTTTTTGCTAAATAATTAAGCAGACTTCTTCTTTGACCAACTTTTTTCAAAAGTCCGCGTCTAGAATGATAATCATGCTTATGTTCTTTTAAATGTTCTGTTAAAACATTAATTTCTTTAGTAAGAATAGCAATTTGTACTTCTGTGGAACCTGTATCTTTATCGTTTTTAGCAAATTCTTTAATAATTTCTGCTTTTACTTCTTTAGTTAAAGCCATGTTCTTCATCTTCCTTTCTCATTTATTATTCACTGTCCTCCACGTAATGGTCGGAAGAATCCATTACCTAGAAGCAGTAAGCACTAATAATATACCTTATTTTTTACACTAATGCAAGCTTTTTTTAAAGCATTTCATCAAATATTGCAGCATCATAATCTAGCGATGCAATAACGCTATCTTTTTCATAACGTGAAAATAACTCTTCTAAACGTTCCCAAGGCAAATAAAATATATCTATTCTTTCTAACATTAATTTTGGTATATCTTTAATACCATACTCTTGAAGATTTTGGATAACATCAATTACATTATCTTGGTTAAATATAAATAATTTTAAATCTTCATCACCATATTTTTTTTCTAAATCATCTATATCATGATCAGTAAAACCATAATCTTTTAAAAATTGCATACTTATACACCTCTTACTTTCTCAGCAATATCGCCTACCGAAACATTGTCTTTTACTGCATTATCATAACTACTAGCAATAGCATCATTTACTTTTTGTAAATTATCGGTATTTAAAATAGAATTATGAATAGCTGATACAAGTAAAATGGCTGCTACATTTTTTGAGTCGGCATCGATTAATGGTGTCTTTTTTAAAAATTCATAATTACGTAATAATTTTTTACGAGATATGATAACGCCATTAAAATTATAACTCCATGCACTTCGCTTATATAAATCATCAAGACGTTTAATATTAGGATCTTCCAAAGTTTCGGGAGAAATAGTACTTGGTAAATATTTGTCTAATAGTAAAGCATATTTGTTACCTTTTAACAAAACTTCAACATCTTTTGGTATAATCGCATCCAATTCATCATCTCGCACAGGACATGGAAGTTTTAGATTAGTTACATATTTAATTAGTTTATCACCTTTACCCATAGAAGAATAAATAGGATATCCTTTTGTTTTTAAGGCATATATACGTTCAATAACGCCATCTGTATGGGCTGTAATTCGTGAAGCATATGTCAATATATATTTTTCTTCTCCTAATTCAATATAGCTATCCGTTAATTCCATAATATGACTTGATGATAATGTAGAAAGAGGAAATGTACTTTTTTGAATAGGGAATTCATACAATTCAAGTTCTTTAAGACGTCTAGCAAGTGTGGTACTACGTAATGTCAATACTTTAACATTATTTGCAATTAATTCACGTTCGTCATGCTGTCCTACTTCTTTTAACATTTGTAAGTTTTGGAAGAAATCAGCATTTCTTCCTACTACTTCTAAGTCATCATCCGCTATTTGACCTTCATGTGGCTCATCACTATCACTTTCTCTACCACTACGACGATGAACTAATTCCATTTCGGTTTCATCTTTTTCACTTGAAGGGAAAAAGACTGCTTTATAAACATTAATATATGTTCTAACTGATATATTATTTTCTCTAAACAATTTACATGTTTCTGTTATTAATTCGGCATTAGAGCTTAATAATAACTGCGTTAATAATTTACCTCTTTTACTATCTTCTAAAATAAATTTAATATCACTATGTTGAATGCTTTCAAGAGTTGCATCAATTTTTTCTTTATCACCTTTTAACATTAAACTATTAATCAATTTATCATTCAATAACGATAAATCACACCCATGTTTCTTAAAAAGAGCTACTAATTCTTCTTTATATATTTGATAATTAGTATTTTCTTTTTTTGGTAATTTATCTATTTTAAACTTAATACCTATCGCACTACAATAACGTTCATAATTAAAACGCATGATGTCTTCAAGCATTTTATCTTGCCTTTCAGGTGTAATTTTCAATATATCAAAATATTTTTGTAAAAAATCATTAGTAAAATAGCCACTTTTTTGAAGATGTTGTAATTCTTCATCTAATTCACGATATGTATCAACTACACTTAAAACGTCACCTTTTTTAGCAATTTGTTTTTCTAATCTCCTTACTAGAACAACTGCTCGATCACTTAATTCATTCGCAATATCTTTTTGTTTATCATCTAATTCGATATCATTATCAATTAAGAATTTAACAGCCTTGGCTTTTTTCTTTAATTCATCTTCATCTTCTTTTACTAATAATTTTAATACTTGCTCATATTCTTTATTATCAACATTGCCTATAGATAATACTTCTTCGTTAGAAAACACTTTTTTGATTAAATCCAAATTATCTTGTAACCCTACCGTTTCATCAAAATTAGTATTTATTTTGGCCATTTCCTTTTGGATTAATTTTCTTAATTGATCAATTATATTTTTCTTCATAAAGCACCTCATTCTTTTTCTACATTTTCATTTTGTTGCTTATTATCTAAATAATCCAAAATCATTATTCCCAAAGGTAAATTTTGCTTTGCTGTTCCATTTAAATATTCTATAACTACGGATTCATCTAAATTTAAATCGTCAATAATTTGCTTTGTCGAAATATTAGTCTCATGTTTTTTGATAATAACTTCTTCATAAACTTCTTCACCAACAATTTGGTGTTTTGCTTGCAATTTATTCATGAGTTTTCACCCCCACTTTAACTGTTGAAACTTTATCTTTTAAAGATTTATATGTTTCCACGGAACCTAATATTAATGTATCCAAAGCCGCTTGATTATTTATAAGATTTTCTATATTACAACTCTTTTTTCGTGTTTCAATCGTACTAACATTAGATTTAGGATTGTTGCCATTACGAGAATTTACTAAAAGGATGCCATAGACATTAGGCGAAAGTTTTAAATATACTACTCGTGCTTGTCTTCCTTTAGAATTTGGCCTTAATACTTCACAATCTCTTATATTTTTATTATGGAGATACTTATCTTTTTCGCGATCATCAATCGTACCTTTCTTTAATTTTTCAATAAG
Source organism: uncultured Bacilli bacterium (assembly GCA_947628525.1). Taxonomy (GTDB): domain Bacteria; phylum Bacillota_I; class Bacilli_A; order RF39; family UBA660; genus RGIG3091. Next base: position 12,834 of record CANRAE010000014.1, on the reverse strand, counting down.
AACAAATGAATCTTCTAATATTTGTTGATCTTTAATATCTTCAATATCTCTTTTAACAGCGTCAGAAAGTAAGACTACGGTATTTGGATAATCTTTTGGATCTTCCCTAAATTCTTGGACACATTGTTGCGCTTTGCTATCAATTACGGTTGTTCCTAAATCAACTTCCTGTTCTTTTAATTCACTCATAATATCTAGACTTTCATTATATTCATTTAATAAATTAATTACTTTTCGTGTTTTATCCACTGATTCTAGAGCTTCTTCATCATCTAAGGAAACCGTTCTCAAAGTTAACTCTTCCATCATTTTAAACATTAATAATCCATTAATAACCTTTTTTAATCTATCTTTGCCATTAATTTCAAAAGATGTTTGCCAATCTTCTAATACACTAGAAATATCATCACTCGTTTGACATTCTTGCAATAATTCAGAAACAGCGCGAATTCGATTTAAAGTAGAATTATTAAATTCAGTATTTAATTTTTCATCTAGTCTTGCAATTTGTTCTGCATATTGTTTAGATAATTCTTCGCTCGTAATAGGTGTTTGTTCTTTAAACTTTGAAACATTACGAGCATTTATTTCTATTTTAATATTTACTTTTTCTTGATCAGTTAAATTTGATGTTTTTAATATTTTAAATAATAATTCAAGATCGGTTATTGGACTTTCTTGATCATTTAATTCAGTAAATAATTTCTTGGCTCTTTCCATGATAATCATATCATATTTACATTCACTAATTTTATCAATCAAATTACATCTTTGCTCACTTAATCTTTTTTGTAAAACAGAAACTATAAAGTTATTAACACTATTAATTTGAGTAATCATATCACCAAACTCTGTCCAGGCTTCGTAAATTTTTTTGCCTTTTTTTATAATTTCTTGCTCCTCTTCTGTTAATTCAATGGACTGCAAAATGATAATAAGAGAATCATCATCTAATTCATATAAATTTAATGGATTTTCTTTAATAATACCAATAATGCTTTGTAATCGATTTGCTTCTACTATGCTTGACTCTTTTTCTTCTTTCAACTGAGAAAAGGTAGCTATCTTATTTTTTAAAATTTCTAGTAACTTATTCATAAGACCCTCCAATTATAATTGTATTATAACACATCTTTTTTGATATTAAAAGAAAAAAAAGAGCAATACGCTCTAATAATTTCTGTTTCTTAAAAATGGTGGTAATTCATACTCACTATCTGAATCACTACTATCATCGTCATCGTCAATTACAGGTGATTGCACATCTGTTTCTTTAATTCTTCTAGTTGGAGTTTGGGCTGTATTATAAAGTGGTTCTTTATTGTTTTTATCGAAACCAGTAGCAATAACAGTAACTATTACTTCATCAGTTAAATTTTCATTAATTACTGAACCAAAAATAGTATTTATATCTGTATTAGCTGCTGCACGTACTACTTCAGCTGCTTGCTCAGCTTCAAATAAAGTCAAATTCATACCACCAGTTATATTGATAATAGCATCTGTAGCCCCAGATATTGATGTTTCCAAAAGAGGACTAGATACAGCTTGTTTTGCAGCTTCAATCGCACGATCTTCTCCCATACCAATACCAATACCAATAATCGCATTACCTGATTTTTCCATTACAGCTTTGACATCGGCAAAATCTAGATTTACTAATCCGACAACAGCAATTAAATCAGATATAGATTGTACTCCTCGTCTTAAAACGTTATCAACTTCTTTGAAAGCATCAAGCATTGGCGTTGTCTTATCAATTATCTCTCTTAAACGATCATTTGGAATAACAATTAAAGTATCTACATGCTTACGCAATTCTTCGATACCTGCCATAGCGTTTTCCATTCTTTTTCTTCCTTCAAAAGTAAATGGTTTAGTAACAATACCAACAGTTAACGCTCCAAGGGCTTGGGCAATTTCCGCAACAACTGGTGCAGCTCCTGAACCAGTTCCTCCACCCATACCACAAGTAACGAAAACCATATCTGCTCCGGCTAAGGCATCTTCTATTTCTTTTTTTGATTCAACGGCAGCTTCACGTCCAACCTCAGGATTAGCACCAGCCCCTAGGCCATCGGTAAGATTAGCCCCAATTTGAATTTTAACATCAGCTTGTGAATTATTAAGAACTTGTAAATCAGTATTAGCAACAATGAATTCAACACCTTTAACACCTGATTCAACCATTCTATTAACGGCATTACCGCCACCACCGCCAATACCTATTACTTTTATTTTTGCTAATTGATCCATCTCTAATGCACCAAACATTCCAATTCCTCCTTAATTTCCCATAAAGTACCCAAATACTTTACTGACGATTGTATCGTTGGTTGTTTTTTTTATACTTTTTTTATTATTCAGCATTTCATTTATCTCATCAGCATCAAACATCGATGCTTCTTTATCTCTAAACTTCATTTTTTCATGATAATACTTTATAATGCCTGCAACACTTGAATATTTATTACTTCTAATACCTATAGTTGTAATATTCAAAGTACTAGCATTGATACCTAAGGTGTTTTCAACAACATAACTAAATCCTGTTAATTCTGTTATTCCACCTGTAACAATTATATAACTTATTTTACGTTTTGTTAAGTTATTTATTTCTTTTTTTGCAAGTTTTAATAATTCAACTACTCGTGATTCCACAATTTCTGATATTTCATATTGATTAATAATTACGCGATCGCCCGTTTTAGTCTCTACTTCTAAAACATCATTCACATCTGCATATCTTCTACTACAAACAGCAAAATTTTCTTTTAAAGTCCTAGATGTTGCTAAATCAACACCATAAACATAAGATATATCTTTATCGATGTTTTTACTTCCTAATTCAACACTTGCTTGTTTAATAATGATGCCTTTATTAAAAATAGAAACATCAATTATATCACTACCAATATTTATAATAGCCCCCAATTGTTTATCACGTTCATTATTTTTAGCTTCATAATAATCACCGATACTACCAAAAGCAATATCCTCTACTTCAATTTCACAAGCATCAAAAACTTCTAAAAAAGGAATAATAACTTTTTGTGGCGCCGTTACCAAAACAGCTTTCACTTCTAAATATTCCCCTTGCAATTTGCGAGGATCTAATACTCCTTCTTTTTGGTCAACTGAAAAAGTTATAGGAACAATAGTAACTAGGCTTTCTTTATTTGGTATTTTTTCAATAGTAGCATCTTCTAAAACTTTTTCAATATCCTCCCCTGTAACGATATTGTCTGGCGATGTAATTTTAGTCGTTCCAGAAACAACACTAAAATTTCTATCGTTAGAAGCAACAGTAACAACAGCCTTTTTTATTTTAGAGCCTAACATAGACTCTACTTCTTTGATAGCTAATTTTAAAGCATTGATAACTAATTCTTTATCGACAATTACACCTTTTTTGATACCAGTCGTTCTCACATTAGTAGCAGCAAAAACATGAAATTTATCTTTGATAAATTCACCGACTAATACTTTGATACTATCGCTTCCAATATCTATTCCTGTATAAATATCTCTCATATCATCGCTCCTACTTTCACATATATTATACTATATTTTAATATTATTTCAAATACTTTTTATAATTAAAAGAGTTATGACTATTTCTAATCATAACTCTTAAAAGGATAAAGTTTTTTAACAATCATCATAATAATATATAATATACGTTCTAAGAAAAAATAAATATAATTCAGTGTACCACAATGTGATATAAATATCTTAAAAATGTTCCAGCATAATTTCCTATATTATATATGCTAATTACTAAGATATTAAAGCACATTACTATGAATGGCGACATTATTAATCCAATGCCCCATTTTAAATATTTATTGTTTATTAATTTATGGCACATAAGTTCCCATTAAAAACTCTTCTTATGGCTGTGCCAAAACTTCTGCCAATATCAAAAAGAGTCTTTATGCCAGTGGCAAAAGCATTTAATACTGAACCACTAACATCTAATCCTCCAACAATTTTTTGTAATTCATAGTCATCTTTTATTATTAACATATTCCTCCTTAATTACATTTTAAAGGCCTTACAAAGCCGTCAATAACACCTATTGCGAAAATAGCTCCCGCTATAATACCAATACAACCCCAAATTGTTAGCCCCCCTCCTTTGATATTTGATAGTTCATGTTTTCCTATTTCAGTCATCATATTCCCCCTTAATGAAATTTAAAAAATACGAAAAAACGCTTTCCCTATCTAGAATGAATTTCACTTCTATTAAGCGATTATTAACTAATGTTTTATCGCTAATGTTAACATCTAACCATACTTCTTGATAATAACTATCGTTATTACTTATAACATCTTTTTTTATATCTATAATCGTATAAGCATATTGTGTATCATCAATATAAACATAATTATTATTAACGATACTATCAAGTTCATTTAAAGAGACATAAATACTGACATAACCATTTTTGACTATACCTTCATATTTATGATAATGATTAAAATGCATAAAGTGATTCATTCCAATTAAGAATAATATTATAAAACTAATTATCACAAACCATAATAATAGTATTTTAGGATATTTTTCATTATCAATATACATGAAATCAGCAATGCTAAGCATAACTCTCCATGATATTTATTTTTTGATCAAAAATATCCTGATTATGAAAGCGATGCGAAATATAAATAATTGTTTTATCTTTAAAATAATTAAACAAATTCATTAATATTTCTTTTTCTCTTGCTATATCAACTTGACTTAGACTTTCATCCAAAATATAAATACTACTATTTTTAAGAAGTGCCCTAGCTAATATTAATCTCTGTCTTTCGCCACCACTAATATTAAACCCATTTTCTTCTAAAAGCATTTCATATGATGTATCTCGTGAATTTATTATTTCATCTACTTTGGTAATCTTAGCAATATCTAGAAACTTATCATAATCTACCTCGCGATTCATAACAATATTATTATAAATCGTATCTGTAAAAACATTTTCGTTTTGACCTATATAACAAATTTCTTTTCTAAGATCCAAAGTATTATAATCATTAATATCTTTATCATCAATAAATACTTTATTACGTTCAACATTAAGTAATTTCATTAATATTTTACCAAGTGTACTCTTACCACTACTGCTTTTACCATAAATCATAACTTTATTTTTTGCTAAAATATCCAAATTAATGTTATTAAGAATATTCTTACGACCATAATAAGAATAATTTAAATTATTAATTTTTATATGCCCTTTTAATTTAATTCCTAAATACTTTTCATCTACTTTTAAATCCTCTTTCTTGATGTCATATAATTCATTTATTCTATTAATAGCAATTTTAGCTTTTTTAATAATCATTTCCAATTGAATGACATTTTTAATAGGTTCTAAAAAATAAACAATTAAAGCATTATAAGTAATTACTTCCCCTACTGTCATTTTACCATTTAACACCGACAAAACAGCCATCATCATTATAAGCAATAAACCCAAATCATTAATCATATTTTTGATAAAATTTTCTAAATGAAATAATTTTTGAAACTTATAACTAATATTTAAATATTTTTGATACTTAAATTGCATTTTATCAATAATATTATCTTCTATACCCAATGTTTTTACTGTATCAATATTATTTATTGATTCCACCAAATATGAATTAACATCAGCCATATTAGTTTGCATTTGTTTGATATAATTATATGTTGGCTTATTAAATATTTTAATCAATATAACATAAATAAATACAACAATAACACAAGGCCATATTAAAAAAGAATTAATATGTAAAAGTGTTAAAAAGACAAATATCATTAAAATTAAATCGACAAAAATGGTAAGAAATAAATTACTAAGGGTATCTTTAATTTCTCCTAAATCACTAATTCTAGCAACAATTTCACCAGTAGTTCTAGTTTTATAATATAAATAAGGAAGTGATATAATGTGCTTATAAATATCTACAATTAACGTTTTATCTAGTCCATGATTAATAAAAGCTAATAAATTATTTCGAAAATAATCAACTAATGATTTAACAACATAAATGAATGACATCATAATTATAATAAAAATAAGATTGGTTTGGGATGCATAAGCAATGGCATTTTCTATAATCAATTGAAAAGTGAAGGAACCAACAATGTTGAATAAAGTATAAATCAATGAAAAAAGTACAATTGATATCAGAAAATGTTTATATTTTAATAAATATTTTATTATAGATTGATATAATGTATGATTATGTTGCATTACAGGAATTGTTCTATGAGGTATAAATGTTAAATAATGCTTAGTTGATATTAGATCAAAAATATCTTTGTTATACTTTTTTATACCATTAGCCGGATCACTTACTGTAATAATTCCTTTTTTTCTATCAATATGTTCTACAACCATAAAATGTTGAAATTTATTATCGATAATTGTATGAGCAATGCAAGGTAGGTATTTATCGTCTAAATCAAAAATATCTCCTTTTAAAGCTTTAGTGTCAAAGCCTAAACTTTTACCAGCTTCTAAAAGATATAAAGCATTAGTACCTTCTTTATTAGTGTGAGTTAACTCTCTTAAATACTCTTTTGAAACATTACCACCATATGTTTGTATTATAGTAAGTAAAGAGCATACGCCACAATCCATAATACCATCTTGCATAACATTTTTATATTTTTTTAGCACTTCATCACCTCCTCAATTAAATTATTATCTTTTCAAGATTCATTTCCTAAAAAAAAGAAAAAATTAGAGCGAAGTTAATTTTTTCTTAATTTCTTTTTTGATAGAACTTTTTATTTTTCTTTTGAGTTTGGTTCGCTTACCTCGATAATTAGTTATTAAAATAATAATTATTACGATAATAGCTAGTATATATAAATAAGGTGATGTTTCTTTATCTATTTGTTCATATTTTGCTTCTAATTTTAAATCGCTAGTAACAATATTAGCAAAATCGTATTTTTCATTTCCTAAATACCACCCTAAAAATTTATATCCTTCTTTTTTTGGGTCGTCTATTGGATTAACAGTGTTACCTTCAAAGACACTAACTTTTTTATTTTTGCCATCATACGAAAAAGTAACTGTATATTTTTGATCAGTATCATAAAAATCATAATCACTCCAAAGACCAACTTTATTACTTTTGGCCACTATTTCTAAATTTTGTAAATCAGTTGTATAAGCATAATTACCATACAAATAAGCAACTTTGGCATATCCTAAACTAATTAGTTCTTCTTGTAAAAAATGATCATCATAATACACCCATACTAAATGGCGATCGTATTTATCCATTTTATCGCTACCATCGTCATACTCTAATATAATTTTTTTGGCATTCGTTAACTTTTCGCAAGTATAATTACTAGCTTCCTTACCAAAAGGTTCTTCCTTTTTAGTAGGATGTACTGTCTCAGGGGTATCGATAGCTAAGAAACGCGTTGTTATTTCTTGACCATCTAATATAAATTTGGCGGTATCACCATCGACACATTTAGAAAAAGCAACCTCCACTTGTTCATTAGCAAATACGGGTACTACCCATAAAAAAAGGACTATTGCAACAATTATCTTCTTCATTTACTTCACCTATTTTCTTACTATATTATAACACTATTTTATTCTAAATTAAAGATTATCCTTTATATTGTCCACCGTTAATATGTATTACTTGACCAGTCATAAAAGATGAGTCATCACTAGCTAAATAAACAAATAAAGGTGCAATTTCAAATGGCTCGCCTGCTCTTTTCATAGGACAATCAGCTGCTAATACAGGGATCTTACAAGGTTCCCAACAAGCAGGTTGCAAAGGGGTCCAAAAGAAACCAGGAGCTACTGCATTAACTCTTATTTTCTTATCTACTAAATTACTAGCTAACGATCTAGTAAAACCAACAATAGCTCCTTTACTAGTAACATAATCGATTAATTCTGGTTCACCATAAAAAGTAGTAATACTAGTTAAATTAATAATAGAACTTTTTTCATGTAAAAATGGTAACACCGCTTTGGTTAAATAAAACATACCATAAATATTGGTTTTCATCGTATAATCAAATTGTGCATTACTTATATCTGTTAATTGTTTTTGTTGATATTGTACTCCGGCATTATTAATTAAAATATCAATTTTATGAAATTTAGATATTGTTTGCCTTACTATTTCATCAGCAAATGATGGCTCTTTAAGATCCCCAGCAACTAAAAGACATTGACCACCTAATTTTTCAATATATTTTTTAGTAAAATCAGCATCTTCATGTTCATTATAATAAACAATTACAACCTTAGCACCTTCTTTGGCAAAATAAATAGCAATACTTCTTCCAAGTCCAGAATCACCACCAGTGATAATTGCAACTTTATCTTTTAATTTATTACTAGCTTTATAATTTGGATCATCAAAAATTGGTCTAGGATACATTAAATATTCAAACCCCGGTTGATTAATTTGCATTTGCGGTGGGAACTCTACTTTAAATTGAGTACATTTCAAGCCTTCACCATTATCAGAAAAACATTGCTGCATGGGAATATTACAATCTTTTAAATCATAAAAAAAGCTTTTATTTTCCCTCTTATCTTGGTTATTCATTTTATCACTCCTCATAAATAATGTATGTTTTCCTAATATAAATGATAAAAAAAAGAACCGAAGTTCTATTTAATATAAACAATTTTATTAATCTTATTCAAATAACTAGATGATGTATTTAATTCGGTTACTACTACTTTTAAATCACTACCAGAGGCATGAATTATATAGTTATTATTATCTACTTTACCTAAGTAAATCATCACATGTCCATTTTGAAATAATAATGCTGGTGATTCTTTTTCAATTAAATTTAATTTATCAATATTAGTTTTATTTTCTAAATTAATGATTTCGCCTACACTACTATTTTGATCAGCTGTGTTTCTTGGAAACATAAATCCAAAAGTACGGTAAACATTAGATATATAACTAGAGCAATCTACCCCATCATCCATACCACTCCAACGATAAGGAATATTTTCATATTTAAAAGCTTGAATATACACATTCTTTTTATTATATAAAAGATACCCTACATGTGCTTTATCACGAGATATAATTATTTCTTTTTGATCTACATAACCATCATTATTTTTTAGTGGTAATACTAACTTATAACCATTAGCAGTTACTCCCTTATAAGGTAATTTAGTACTCATATCTAATAAAGTACCATCGATCTCTAAAAAAGGTTCAGTAATAATACCAAAAGCATCATTATTCACAAAATATTCCCAACTCTTATCATTGGCAATAGCAAAACTTTCGTTTTTTACCCAACCACTATAATTATATGCTATTACAAAACTATAATTATGATCTTTACTTTCATGAATAATCAATATAGGGGTATTAACATGTAATTCTGTCTCTTGGATTCGATCAAAATTATATACACCGTTACTATCAAAAAAATGAACATCAGTTGGAAAACTTTTTAAATTAGTGCGTTTAACAATTAATCCTTTGGTTATCTTATCTTTATCTTCAATATCATTAATATTCCTATTATCTAACATTTGATTTATATCGTTATCACTAACAATACCATTACCAGTATATTTAGGTAAAGAAGGAACTTTATATTGCGTTATTAAATTAGTTATTTCACTACTAGTCATACTTTGAATCTTATCAAGTTCAAAAATACTATCTGTTTTACTTTGAATTTTTTTATTATATGAATATATTTCATCTAATGTTAAAATAGTTTCACTATCACTATCTTTAATAAATTTTCTAGCATTATCAGGAATTACTTCAATATAACTATCATCATTTTTTTCTTTCATAGGATCTTCTTTTAACTTTTGATCAAAAACACAGGCTGTACACATTGTAATCATTATTACTAATATTATTTTTTTCATGTTACCATTCCTTTAATAGATAATTATTAAATTTATTTATACATAATATCAATGTCTACATCACCATTGATACCAGCAATACGTCCATTATTACAAAGTTGCCACATTACATAGTTATTGTCATAATTAGTTTTATTAGTATAATGAGCTAACCACACAGGATATTGCTCTTTGTTTGTCCATATAGTCTCTAAATAAAATTTGCTTCCATAAAGCATTCCTTGGTATCCTGCTTTGGTTATTTCTTTTAAAAACGTATTAGCAATATCATTAATTTCATAAAAGCTTATTTTAAAAGAATTCCAATCTGCCCAACTTTCCCAATCAAAAGCTACTGGTAAATCTAAATGCTTTCCATCTAAGGTTTTTATAACAAAATTAGCTTGTTCAATAGCTTCTTTCTTAGATGTAGCAATACTATGAAAATAAACACCAACTTTTAAGCCCGCTTCCTTAGCTTTTTTAATATTATTTTGATAATATTCATCAATCAATATTTGATGGTTTGGTAAATTATCTACTCCTAAACGGATCATTACAAAACTAACGCCAGCTTTTTTAACTTGTTCAAAGTCAATATCTTCTTGCCACTTTGATACATCTATACCTATTTCGGTATTATTATTTTTGTAATTATTATAAACTTCTTGAAATGGTACTTTTACCTTATTTGTAGCTTGATTATCGCTAATTTTACTAACTACATTCAAAGTAACATTAACGGTTTTGGTATTATTACTACTATCAGTTAAATTATATACTAATTTATATGTACCTACTTTTTGTAAATCATAACTACCTTTGATTTCACATTTAACATTTCCAGTATAATTATCACCATAAGTAATAAGATTACACATATCTTTATCATAATTAATATTAACAGTCTTATTAGTACCACTAAATACTAATGGTGGTGTTGTATCCACAACATCTATATAATCTCTATAAACATATTTTTTATTATTATATTGATAATATATTTCATATTGATGTTTCCCTAATGATGTAGTATCCAATTGGTAATTTTCACTTACTATTTTTATGTTGTCATTTTTGATATTAAAAACATCATTTAAAAAAAGATCACTATATACTTCAACTGTTTTAGTTGATACTTCTAAAAAGGAATTAGAATCATCAGTATATATTACTTTTTTTGGATTACACCCCGATAATAATAAACCAAGTAACATCATTATCAATAATTTCATATATTCACCTTTTGATATTAATATTTTATTTTTTATTCTATGTAATTTTATATATTGCATACATTAATTTTAGAAATATTTATTTAATTTAAGTATTATTCCCCTTTACTTTTTAAAGTGGAAGGTGAAGTTATAAAGTTAGAACAGATTCGTCACTGGTGTCCTAAAAGAAGGGTACAACAACTTATCTATCCATTTTGATTTTTACTATAACACTATTTTTTATAATATAATATTCTAAGTTTATCTAAACCTAATGTTTCATAATCAAATTCAAATCCATAACTATTTAGTTCATCTATTAATGCTTTTCTTTGTTCATCAAGAGATAATTCATAATAATCTGGATTATCATAATAAAGTAATAATCCTATATCTTCTATATATTGTAATTGTATCCTTGATTTAATATTTCTAATAGAATATTGATAATCCATTTTTGAGGTGATATTTTAAATTTATTACTACCAGCTTCATTTTTAAATGCGTCGAATTCGACACCTTTGAAATTTTCATTATTTAATTTTTTCCACAATCCTAAATAAGCAATAACATCTTTATTACGCATCCAGTTTTGAATAGGTATCTTGGATCATCTTCATCAACATATCTAGCCAAATCTGTAAGAGAAATATATTCTTTATTTCCTATTCGCATAACATTAATTTCTGATTTTATTATTTCTTTATTCATATTTTCCCCCTCGTAAATTACTAAAATCATTTTATCATAAATTATTGAGTAATAAAACTCGGACTTATCAATAATTTAAAAAGTTCGAGTTTTCTATCTATCTGATGCGAATGTAGAGGTTATCTACAACTTTTTACTTAAATTTTTACATACTAAGTTAACCTCATTATTTACTTCCCAAATTTTACCATTGTTCTCAATATAAAATTCAATATTACCATTTGAAGATTTTATAATGCTGATATCTGTGTCATTGTCTTGTAATAAATAAAATTTACCATAATCTTTTGCTACTCGAATTAAATCTTCTTTTTGATATGTTTCTTCTTCAACAACTAATATATCAGGATAAATATCTTCAGAAGTATTATTATGTGGATAGATTGATATTTCATCAAAATTTAATCCCTCTTCAATATGAAAATCCGGATATTCTTCACTACATGGGATTATTATAATATATTTTGACATAAGCATAGCGCCAGCACTAAATCCCATCATAATCCCATTAAATTTTTTTAATTCTTCCAAAATACCTAATTGTTCACACATTTCCTTTTGTTTAAAAGGGTCTCCACCCATTAGCATTATAAAACTAGCATTTGTAATCTTTTTTTTAGCTTCATAACTTGTTAAATCTGGTGTAATTAAATTAATCTCATCAAATTCAATTCCGACATTTTTAAAATGATTTGTAAATATAGGAATATATTTTGTTTTGGTTTTTTCTATTTTTTCAGGATTACCAGGAATATATACTATACTTTCCGTATCACTTAATTCTGTTTTGAACATATCTCCTAAGCCATGGCCAAATGCATTATTAATATCAAAGCCACTGCAATAATATCTAATTATATTTATCACCTCTTATTAACTATTATAAATATTTTGTTTTAACAAAATATATAAATCCTAGGATTTTTGACATATTTTTCAATATGCAAGTGTGTTTTCTAAATTGACAATTTTATTATCAATTTCCATTGTGCTAAAAACAAATGTTTGATATAA
>CANRAE010000013.1 GCA_947628525.1 uncultured Bacilli bacterium | reverse complement strand
ACTAACAACGGAAGATTATATGTACTCTTTCGTTATTGGAAAAGAGTTGTAGATAACTACGACACTCGCTCCAATGAAGAATTCGTCTGAGTCTTTCGGACTTTAAAATATAATTCATCTCTAAAAAGGGATGATTTTTTATTTGTTTGATCAAATTAAGATTAAACAAGAATTTGACGGCTATGTTGATATGAATATAAAAGTAGTAGTGTTATAGTAATTATTTAATTATTCTTTCGGGGGAATGTGGTATAATTGGTTCTCAAATTGGTTCAAAACCAAAGGATGTACTAGTAAAGATTTCTTGTGATGGAAAGTAATATTAAATACTGTGGTTATTGTAGTTGTGTGATACAAATACAAGGTAACGCTATAAAAAAATTATAATTAAAGTGTTAAACGTATAAAATATGGTTCAAATAATAATTGTAACTTAAAACTAAATTATTAAATGGTTAAAAGGAGTATTACATTTACATATTTATAAATATTTTTTGACATATAATTAGATAGGTGGTTTTATGTCAAGATATGTATTAATTATTATTTTGATTATTATTTCTTTTACGATTTTAGGCTTTTCTAATAAGCAACCATTTTCTGATAGTTTACCGTTATTTGGTAAAGTGATTGTTGTTGATCCTGGACATGGCGGAAGAGATCCCGGTACTATATATGGCTCTTTATATGAAAAGGATATTAATTTGGCAATATCTAAAACACTGGAAAAAGTTTTAGCTAGTAAAGGTGCTATTGTTTATATGATTAGAGAAGATGATAGCGATTTATCTAGCATATATGATAAACAAAAAAAACGTGGTGATTTATACCGACGCATTCTTTTTATTGAAGATAAGAAGAAACATACCGATCTTTATTTATCTATTCATATCAATTGGTATAAAAATACTGCATGGAGTGGGGCAGAAGTTTTATATCATGCAATAAATCCTAATAATAAAATATTAGGGGAGATATTAATGAAAAATTTTAAAAATGATTTTAAAACAAAACGGAATTTAAAAAAAACAGACTTATATTTATATCGCAATACTACTGTACCAGGAGTATTAATTGAATGTGGATTTTTATCAAATCCTAATGAAAGGTATCTCTTACAACAAGAAAGCTATCAAGAAAAATTATCTAACACTATTACTAATTCAGTAATACAATATTTTCAAACCATTTCAATAGAAGAAGATGGATAAAAATGCCCTAAAATTTTTAAATAGTCATATCCTTTGTTAGCAAGATCATTAGCTTTATATATCGAAAAAGGAATTGTATAAGTACTATCGTCATTAAAATTATAATAATAATTGTTCTTTGATAAAAACTGATAATTAGTATCATCTACTATTTCTTTATATTTATTCAAATATGTTGTATAATTTTCCTTCCATATTTTTTTAAATTTATAAATAGGTTGAAAAGTATCGCCGTTTAAATATTTATTTTCATATAAATCTTTAAGTATTTTTGTTCTAATAATTACAGCTAAGCTTTTAATTGCTTCATCAGCATAAGTTGGAGGTATAATTTTAACTAATTCATTGATAATATAATTATTTAAATCAACAAAAATAACATGCTCATTTTTATCTTTCATTTTGACAAAATTAGAAACTATAGCCCCATCATGTTTGATTACTTTTTGGGATAAACTTTTGATAGGCTCCTCTTTACTAGCATTTAAAATAATATGTTCTTGATAATTAATAATTTTTTTATTATTGTCATTTGAAGAATTATTTATATTTAATGTTCCTATTACTAATCCATTTTCTATTAATACAATTTTTTCACCATTAAAAATTATTCCCATCTGTTGAATATAATTATTTATTTTCTCAAAAATTTTTTGAGGTTTAACTTTATTATCTAAATCTTGTGAAAATTCTTCCATTTCATTTAAATATAAATACAAAATGTCTTGATTATTACTATTAAGTATTTGATAATTATAAATCATTTTTTCTTCACCTATTGTAATAATGTTATCAGTTGCTATATTTTATACCTTTAATAAATCATCAATATATTACAATATTTTCATAAATTTTTCATATTATTTATGAATAAAATATGCTATAATTTATTCTAGGTGAGAATATGAGGGAGAAACAATTTAAAACATTAAATGAACAAATTGAAATTCTAGAACATAAGGGATTAATTATTGCTAATAAAGAATTTGCTAAAAATGTTTTATTGCGCGAAAATTATTTCTTTCTTAATGGTTATCGTCATCTTTTTATTAATGATGATCATAAAACATATATTAATGGTGCTACTTTTGAAGAATTATATAGTTTGTTTCTATTTGATAGGACATTTCGCAATATAATTTTTAAAAATTTATTAATAATAGAAAATAATTTAAAATCGATTATTTCATATCGTTTGTCGCAAAAATATGGCTATAAAGAAACCGACTATTTAAAGCCTAAAAATTTTGATACTAGTGTTGAAAAAAGTAGGCAAGTAAATGATTTAATAAAAAAAATGAAAAAGCAAATAAGAACGAATGGTCGCCAACATTCAGCAACTTATCATTATTTAAATAATTATGGGTATATTCCCCTTTGGGTTTTAGTGAAGGTATTATCTTTTGGAATTGTTAGTGAATTATATTCAGTTTTAAGAATAGACGATCGCCTAGCGATAGCAGATATTTATCAAATAGATATAAATAATTTGAGTATTTATTTACCAATATTATCTAATTATCGTAATTTATGTGCCCATGAAGATATTTTATTTGAAAATAAAACCCAAAAAATAATACCTAATACGGCTTATCATAAATTATTAAATATTGAAGAAATTTCTGGCGAATATAAATATGGTAAAAATGATTTGTTTGCACTTGTAATTATTATGAAACAAATGCTTACTGATACGGAAATTAAAAATATGGTTATAGAAATTGAACATGCTTTAAATAATCTAAATTATAATTTACATTCCATTCCGTTATCAAAAGTTTTAGATAGAATGGGATTTCCTGAAAATTGGAATAAAATTGCTAATATTGTGAAGGAGAATTAAAGATGAGAGAAAAGATAATTAATGTTATTGTTATTGTATGTGCTTTTATTTTAGGAAGTGGTGTTACTTATTCTATAATAGCTCATCCATGGGATACTAAAAGTGATAATCCTACTGCTGGTGTTTTAGGATGTCAATATACCAGTTGTGAAAATAGAGTGGTAATTGATAGCTCTGGTTTAAGTGCAGCAGTTGATAAAATATATGATGCTGTTGTTATGGTAAAAAATTTCCAAAATGGTCAATTAGCAAGTACTGGTAGTGGTTTTGTTTATAAAACCGATGAAAAATATGGATACATTATGACTAATGAACATGTCGTTGAAGGAGCCAATAAATTATCGGTATTGTTAACCAATCAAAAAGAAATTGAAGTTACTAAATTAGGAGGAGACGAGTATTTAGATATTGCTGTTTTAAGAATTCCTATTAGTGAAGTTTTACAAGTAGCTACTATTGGAAGCACAAGTGAATTAAAATTGGGGGATACTATTTTTACTATTGGTTCACCAGTAGGAGAAGAATATTACAATACAGTTACAAGTGGTATTATATCTGGAATTGATCGTATGGTTACCGTAAGTGTTAATTCACAGTCTGATTGGATTATGAAAGTTTCGCAAGTAGATGCTGCAATAAACCCTGGAAATAGTGGGGGACCTTTAATGAATGCAAATGGTGAAGTAATTGGAGTTAATTCATTAAAACTTGTCGATAATAGCATCGAAGGTATGGGTTTTTCAATTAAAATAGAAGATGCTATGGCTCATGTTGAAGAATTAGAACAATCCAAAACGATCGAAAGACCAATGCTAGGAATTAATTTATTAAATGTTACCGATACGAGAGCATTATTATCATATGGTATCAAAATAGATGATGATATTAAAAATGGTGTGGTGGTTGTGAATGTAGTAAGTGGTTCTGGTGCTTCAAAGTCAGGACTTGAAAAAGGCGATGTTATAACCAAAATAGATAATGAAGAAGTAGTTAATGCTGCTTACTTAAAATATGTCCTTTATAAATACAATGTTGGAGACAAGATAACAATAACATATGTAAGAAATGGTAAAACCAAGACTACTAGTGTAACTTTAACTAAAGCTACTGATTAAAATGATCAATTATGATCATTTTTGTTTTTTATAAAAATTTATATAAAAACAATATTTTTCTTTGGCTCACAATGATAGTTATGATATAATATCAAATATGGAAAGTAGATTGCGAGGTAATAATATGACTAAAATGCTAGTAACAGGTGGAGCAGGCTTTATAGGAAGCAATTTTTTAGACTATATGGTCGAAAAGTATCCTGAATATGATTTTGTTTGTTTAGATTTATTGACATATGCAGGAAATTATCAAAATTTATGTAATGTTATTGATAAGGATAATTTTAAATTCGTCAAAGGTGACATTAATGACAATGAATTAGTAGATAAACTTTTTGAAGCGGAAAAATTTGATTATGTGGTTAATTTTGCAGCTGAAAGCCATGTTGATAATTCTTTGAAAAATCCTAATTTATTTTTTGAAACTAATGTACTAGGGGTTATGACTTTGCTAAATGCATGTCGCAAATATGGGATAAAAAGATTTCATCAAATTTCTACTGATGAAGTATATGGTGATTTACCTTTAAACAGACCTGACTTAAAATTTAAAGAGACTTCTATTTTAAATCCATCTAACCCATACTCTGCTAGTAAAGCTAGTGCGGAAATGATATGTAAAGCATATCATAGATCTTATGGTATACCTATTACTATTTCACGATGCACTAATAATTATGGAAAAAGACAATTTCCAGAAAAACTAATTCCTATGACCATTAGTAAAATCATGTATGACGAAAAAGTAACCCTTCATGGTGATGGTACAAACGTTAGAGATTGGCTTTTAGTTGTTGATCATGTTACCGCTATTGACCTAATTCTTCATAAAGGTAAAGATGGCGAAATTTATAATATTGCTGGTGATAACGAAATAAATAATATAACAGTCATTAATACTATATTGAAAAAATTAGGTAAAGGTGAAGAAATGATCGAACATATTGCTGATCGTGTTGGTAACGATTTAAGATATGCGCTTGATACAACAAAGATCGAAAAAGAATTAGGATGGACTAGAACACGTGATTTTGACGAAGGAATAGAAGAAGTAATTAATTGGTATATTGATAATAAGGATTGGATTGAAAATATAAAAAATAAGACATATATGGATTTTTATGCAGTAACGAATTAGAGGGGGAGGTATTTATGACAATATTAACGGTTATTAATCAAAATATAACTGCAACTAATACTTTTTTGAAATCGATCTTAAATTATAAGGCAATTAATAAAATAATCGTTATTAATTATCTATTATCAGAAGAAGAACAAAAAGAAAATTTAACCTCTCATAAAATTATCCATATTAATTGTAATGAAAATAAGGGATATAGTTATGCATTAAATTTGGGATTAAAATATATCAGCGAACATTTTAAAAATAGCAATATTATTATTAGTAATAATAGCATCAAGGTAAGCGAAGCGACTATTAATAGTTTGTTGAAAAAGTTAAAGCATAAAGATATAGGAATTGTATCTCCTAATATTTTTGTATTAAACAATAAGATGAAATGTAATAAAAAATTAAATCTTTTACAATTTTTAAAGTTACAAATGCCCTTTAAGTATAAAAAAGAGGTACAAAAGGAGTCAAATATTATTTTCTTTGATGACGATTATTATCAAAATGATATATCTTATGTGTATTATAGCTCCTTACTTTTTGCTGTAACAAAAGAACAAACCATGCGAAAAATCAACTATTTAGATGATAAAATTTATATATCATACGAAGAAGCTATTTTGGCCGAAAAAATGTTACAGTATGATTATAGATGGGCTATTTCTAATAAAGATACAGTATATAGTACTCAGGATAGTAAATTTGATTTAGCCCCTAATATAAAAAGCGATAATTCTGTAAGTAATAAAAGTTTAAGATATTATTTAAAAAAATATTTAACTCATAATTTCTTAGATAAAATTATTTATGTCTTAATCTGTATCATTATGTTCATTAAAGGTAAATTATCATATATGTATGTAAAATTATTGATATGGATTGATAAAGTAAAATATTTAATTCCGGCACTATTTAAAATGTGGAAAATGTACCATTTTTCACTTTCGTTAAAAGAAGCTAAGAAAATTATAAGCAATTTAGCCAGTTCAATTAGGCATAACGTTGTTTGGCCAAAAGATGTAATAGGTTATCATAATTGGATTATAAAAAATGAAATACCGTTTGTGCCTGAACAAGTTCATAGATACCAACCAACCTTTAGCTTTATTATCAATTGTTCCAAAAATGATACTGCTGTTGATTGGTTGATGAATTCACTTTTGAGGCAAACTTATAAGAAGTTTGAAATTATATTTATTGATGAATATTTTAATAAATATAAAAATAAAGATGCTAGAATTAAAATATATAAAGATAATAGCAAAAATAATGTTATTGATAATAATATAATCAAACAATGTGATGGTGAATATCTTATTTTTTTACAAAGTAATATGACTTTGAATCCTGATGCTTTATTGTATATGGTGGATCTATTAAACAAAGAAGAACAGGTCGATTTAATTTATGCTGATAGTGATCAAATAGATCATAAGAAAAATCGCATAAATCCTGTGTTTAAATCAGATTGGGCACCAGATACGTTTTTATCTTATAATTATATTGGTGATTTTTTTGCTATAAAAAAAGAAATTTTTAATTTGGTTAAAGGATATCGTAATAACTTTGGTAGTTTTAGTAATTACGATTTGTTACTTAGAGTGACAGAATTAACACCTAATATTTTTCATGTATCTAAAATACTTTGCCATTATCAGCAGAATTCGAATAGGGTAGCAAATGACATAGAAAAAGGCCAAAAAGCTTTGGAGGATACTTTAAAAAGACGCAAGATAATGGGAAAGGTTGAAGTTGTTGATAATGAGGGATTATTTAATATTCAATATGATTTAGGAAAAGATAATGATTTAGTTTCTATTTTGTTACCTACACGTGATCATGTAGAATATTTAAAGTTATGTATTGAATCTATCTATGAAAAAACAACTTATAAAAATTTTGAGATAATAATAATTGATCATGATACTGTTCAACCAGATGCTTTACAATATTTGAATGAAATAGAAAAAAGATATAACAATATTCGCATTATCAAAAAACATGGTGAATTCAATTATTCTAATTTTAATAATTCGGCAGCTAAAATAGCTAAGGGCAAATATTTTGTCCTTATGAATAGTGATATTAAAATTATAACGCCAAATTGGATAGAACTAATGTTAGGTTATGCGAAACAATCACACATTGGATGTGTAGGAGCTAAATTATATTATCCAGATAAAACAGTGCAACACGGAGGAGTTATTATTGGAATGGGTGGTATTGCTTCTCATGCCTTTATAGGAAAAAGTGATGAAGAAGATTATTGCCATAGGTTGAAAGTCGTGCATAATTATAGTGCTGTTACTTTCGCTTGTATTATGGTTAATCGCGACAAATACTTTGAAATAGGGGGGCTAAATGAAGATTTAAAATGTGCATTTAATGATGTCGATTTTTGTTTAAGAATGTTAAATCACGGTTACTATAACGTTTTTTTACCACAAGTTACAATGTATCATTATGAATCAAAAATTAGAGGATTAGACAATAAAGGATGGAAATTGCAACGTTTTACAGGTGAGAAAAATTATATGAAAAATAAGTGGCATACAGATACGGTAAATGATAAATTTTATAATTGTAATTTGTCAAAAGCTGTAGCCTTCTATATTGGAAAATAAAGGAGGTTACATGATGAAAAATGTATTTATAATAGGTAGTCGGGGATATCATTATAAACATGGTGGATTTGAACGATTCGTTGATAATTTAATTGATAATTATGATGATCCTAATACTATTTTTTATATTAGCGAGTTGACACATATAAAAAAAGAACGTTACAGCCCTAAAAAAAATGTATATGTAGATTATATAAAAGTAGGTAACTGGCATAATGCAACGATGCTTATTCAAACAATAAAAGCTTTTAAATATTATGTAAATTATATTGAAAAACAGCAAATGTCTAATTGTGTTATTTATGTCTTGGGATTAAAATTAGGCCCTTATCTTAAATGGTATCGTCGAAAATTAAAAAAGTTGGGAATTAAAGTATATTTTAATCCTGATGGCCTAGAATGGAAACGTTCAAAATGGAACTTTTTTATCAAGCATTTTTTCTTACTTGAAGAAAGATGGATGCTTAATAATTGTGATTTAATTATATGTGATTCTAAGGGGATTCTTGATTATATTAATAAGAAATATCCCCATAATAAAGTACCTAAAAAGTATATTGCTTATGGTACTATTCCCGTTGAAATCAAAGAAAGTCAAGAACAAAAAATATTAAATAAATATCATTTAGTACCTAATCAATATTTTATTATTGTATGTCGCTTTGTTCCAGAAAATAATTTTGAACTTATTATTAAAGAATTTATGAAAACTAATATCAACAAAGAATTAGTAATTATTGGTAATATTGACAATAAAAAGTTTTATAATAAATTATTAAAAAGAACGCATTTTGATAAAGATAAACGTATAAGATTTTTAGGCCCTATTTATGATATGTTGGGTTTAACAATAATAAGAACTAATGCTTTTGGCTATTTACATGGTCATTCAGTAGGAGGTACTAATCCAACTCTTTTGGAGTCGATGCTTACCGTAGATTTAAATATTTTATATGATATTAGTTTTAATCGTGAAGTAGGACAAGATAGTTGTTTATATTTTTCTAATAAAGAAGGAGATCTAGCTAAATTACTTATGAATAATAAAAAATTAGAAAAAGCAAAAAAAGAACTTAGTAAAAAAGCTAAGGCAATTATTAGAAAAAATTTTACCTGGGAATATATTGTTAACGAATATAAAAAGATTTTTTAAAAGTGAGATCAATCAATCTCACTTTTTTCTTTCGTTTCTAATTCTACTTTAAATCTTAGAAGAGCATCTTGCCAATCAGGAAGAGGAGCAAAATATTTTTTTAGAGCTTTTTTATCAAGCTTAGAGTTAAGAGGTCGATTAACTTTGCCACCTGTTTTCTTCTGATAATCAATAGTCGATATTTTTTTTACTTTCATATTTAAGTTAAAAGTATTGAAAATATATTGGGCAAACTCATTCCAAGAACAATACCCTGAATTAGTTACATTATAACTTCCATAATAGTTGGTTTCTATCATTTTAACAATAGTATTGGCTAGATCAACTGTATATGTAGGACTACCTATTTGATCATCAACAACTGATACTTCATCTTGTCTTTTAGCAAGATTTAACATTGATTTAACAAAGTTATTACCGCCAATTCCAAATAACCAAGATGTTCTTATGATAAAGTGCTTATGATAAGATCTTGTTACTTCTTCACCTAACAACTTTGTTAAACCATAGTGATTTTTGGGAATGCTCAGATCTCTATCATCATAAAGATCTTTTTTGGTACCATCAAAAACGTAATCGCTAGAAATATAGACAAATTTAGCGTCTACTTTTCTTGAAGCTTCTAATAAATTTCTAGTGCCATTAACATTAATATCGTAACATAAATCTTGATTTTCAGTCTCAGCTTTATCAACATTAGTATAGGCTGCACAATTAATTATAACATCAGGATTATATCTACTAACATATTCTATAACTTCATCATAGTGGCAAATGTTTAACTCTTCTTTGCTGGCACTAATAACATGATAATTAGTTTTATTTAAAGCTTTTTGTACATCATAAGCTAGTTGTCCAGATGCCCCCGTTACTAAAATAGTATTGATTAAATTTTCAACTTTTTTTTGTTTTAGATCTTTGTCAGAAATGATAATGTTATCTTGTATAGGCCAAGGTATATTAAGTTCGGGATCATTATAAATAACACCTCGTTCATGTTCGCTAGAATAAAAATTGTCTAACTTGTAACAAACAGTAGTGTCATCTTCTAAGGTTTGAAATCCCCATCCACATCCGCGGGGAATTAAAATTTGTTTATGATTTTCGCTAGATAAAACAATAGAAAAATATTTTTTATATGTAGGACTATTTTTTCGTAAATCAACACCAACTCCATATATACTGCCATGTGTTACCCTTATCAGTTTAGCTTGTGCCATTTGTCCAATTTGTAAATGAATTCCCCGAATGGTACCTTTTTGTTTATTATAAGACTCATTGTCTTGGACAAAGTTAAAAGATAAATCACAGTTTTGAATAGATTTTTGACTATAACTTTCATAAAAATTACCACGATGATCTTCAAATATTTTAGGTTCTAAAACGATTAATCCCTCAATAAATGTTTTATTAATGTCCATATAAATCCCCCCAGCGTATATTTATATTCTAGCATTATTAAAATAAAAATAAAAGACTTATAATTATTTTTATGCTATTATAGATACAAAGGAAGATTGTTGTTATGATTAAAAGAATAAAAGCCAAATTTGGAAAATTATTTTATTTGCTAAAAAAAGCTATTTATTTTGCTTGGTATCGTCATCATTTTTTAATTCCCCCTAAAGCCTTGATCAAATATACTAAATCATTTTTTCGCGTATTAAGAAGAAGTGGTGGTAATATGTCAAATTTATATTATGATCACAAAGCCTACCATAAATGGATTAAAGATAATGAAAAAATTTTAACTTATAAAAAGTTTAAATACAATCCTCTTTTATCTATTATTATTCCAGTTTATAATGTTGAAGAAAATTTATTAAGAGAATGTTTAGATTCTTGTTTAGCGCAAACCTATGCCCATTTTGAAGTGTGTATAGCGGATGATCATTCGACTAATGGTAATGTTAAAGATGTTTTAGAAGAATATAAAGAAAAAGACAAAAGATTCAAAGTTGTCTATCGTAATAAAAATGGTATGATTTCCGAAGCCAGTAATTCTGCAATTAAGGTTGCCCAGGGTGAATTTGTTTTATTTTTGGATGCAGATGATGTTTTAGCTAAAGATGCTCTTTATTATTTAGTAGAAGTATTAAATAAAAATAAAAAGATGGATATCATTTATAGTGATGAAGATAAATTAGATATTAATGGAAAACGTTGTGAACCGCATTTTAAACCTGATTGGTCACCGGATACAATTATGAGTATTAATTATGTTTGTCATCTGATGATGTTAAGAAAAAGTTTAGTTGATGAAGTAGAAGGTTTTAGAAGGGAATTTGATGGGGCACAAGATTATGATTTATTGTTAAGAGTAGTTGAAAAAACTAATGCTATTTTTCATGTACCAAAAATTTTATATCATTGGCGTCAAAGTCCTAATTCAACCTCTATTTGTTTGGATAATAAATCTTATATAAAAGATGCTGCAATAGATGTGCTTAATGAAGCATTAAAAAGAAGAAATTTAAAAGGGGAAGTTATTCATTGTCCTAATTTTAGTGGATATTTGGTAAATTATGAACATAATAATCCTTTGGTATCTATTATTTTATTAACTAAGAACCATGGTGAAATGTTAAATAGTTGTTTAGAAGGATTATATAATGATACTGCTTATAAAAATTTTGAAGTTATTTTAATTGATAATGGAAGCACTGAGAAAAGGACATTAGAGGTAATAAAAAGTTATCAGCAAAAATATAAAAATTTTAAGGTTAAAGTAATTGATGGCGAATTTAATTATTCATATTTGAATAATGAAGGGGCAAAGTTGTCTAAGGGCGAATATTTACTAACGTTGAATGATGATACGAAAGTTATTCATAGGGATTGGTTAGATAAAATGGTAG
This sequence comes from uncultured Bacilli bacterium, assembly GCA_947628525.1. Taxonomy (GTDB): domain Bacteria; phylum Bacillota_I; class Bacilli_A; order RF39; family UBA660; genus RGIG3091. The sequence goes on along the minus strand of CANRAE010000013.1, from coordinate 13,369 downwards.
GATATGCGTCATTAAACCATGTAGGAGCTGTGGGTATCAAATTACTTTATAAAAATAGAAAAGTGCAACATGCAGGTGTTGTTTTAGGCTATGGTGGTATTGCAGGACATGTATATGTAACTGCTAATGAAAAAGAAAGTGGTGATTTTGGACGACTTGCTATACCATATAACTATTCAGCTGTTACAGCGGCTTGTCTTTTAGTGAGTAAGAAAAAATTTATGGAAGTAGGAGGCTTTGATGAACAATTAAAAGTGGCTTGTAATGATGTGGATTTATGCTTAAAGTTAATGCAAAAAGGGTATAGTAATGTTTTATTACCACAAGTTACTATGTTCCATTATGAAGCAGTAACTAGGGGATATGAAAAAAATAGTACAGAATATAAGCGCTTGTTAAAGGAACAAGAGTATATGAGAAATAAGTGGGGAAAAGTTTTAGAATCAGATAAATATTTTAGTAATAATTTATATTAAAAGATCCTTTTTATGAGTGGCACTAAATTGTGCTAATGTCATACAATAATGCGAGGAGGAATATTGTATGAATTATAGGATAGTAGTTGATGCAGGACATGGAGGTATTGGTTAAATTCAAAAATAGAAGAAACGACTATTTTGGTAAGTAAATACATGAAATTATATTGACAAATTATAGAAAAAATATAAAGTATATGATACTTTATATCAGGCCGTTGACAAAGTAGTATATTCAAAAAGAATATGCTACTTTTTTGAAGAGTGTTTAAATAATTTTGTGTAAATGAAATTTTCCATGATAGGAATGAGAACTTATAGATTTAATTATCTAGAGTTCTTTTTTGCATAACCTTAATTTATCTTGTAAAAATAAAACAATTGTGCTATAATAAGGTGCAAAATTTAAAGGGGGTTAAGTATGTTTCATTTATTTGATATCATTCCGACCAAATTCTTTTCACTTTTATCATCACCATCAAGACAAACATATGCAGATATTTTGTTTTTTGTTTATTCAAAATCATCTGAAAGTAACAGCTATACATTTTTAAAAGAGGACTTTATTAATTTAATTGATGATTATCTGCAACAAAATTTAAATGCAGAAATAGATAATGACGAGGATATAGAACTTAAAGATTCCAAAGACAAAGCAAATTTTATTTTCAAAAAATTAAAGCAATGTGGCTGGATTGATACTGAATATGGCAAAAATCAGCAGCAATATGTAAATTTTGAAGATTATGCCATTTCTTTTTTAGATACTTATTTTCAGTTTAGTGAAAACCGCAGTTTAGAACTAAGCAGCTATGTTTACAGAATTTATCACAATTTAGAAAGACTAGAAATAAAAAGAGGTTATTTTACTATTCAAGACACCATAAATCAAGCTAATGATTTACTAAAAAAATTAAGAAGCCTTAATTCTAACATAAAAAAATATATTAAACGAATTACTAATTTAGAAAACGCAACTGAAGAAGAACAATTAGAAGAAATTTTATCTCAATTACTTGGTGAATATAAAGAAAAAATTATTGACGATGCGTATTATTATATGAAAACTAATGATAATCCCAATAAGTATAAAATTCCTTTTAACAAACTTTGTGCTGATATTAAAGATAAAAATTTCTACAAGACATCTATTATCGAGCAAATTGTAAGAGAAGATAATGTCGATGAAATAACCGCTACAGAGACATTTTATCAATCTATGAATTACTTAGAAGGAATTTTTGATCGCATTATTTCTATTATGGAAGAAATAGATATCAAAAATAGTCGATATATCAATGTCGCAATTGAAAGAATAAAAATGCTTATGAACCATAACGCTAACGTCGAAGGATACTTAATAAATATTTTAAAAAACTTCTCATTGCTTGAAGAAACAGATATGACATTTAAATTATTTGACACAAGAAATATCATAAAAACTTCCCTTTACACACCAAGAACGGCTATCATCTTTTCTGAATTACCTATAGAAAGCAGCACTAATTCAAATATTACAATTGAAAAAGCCTTTTACAGCCAATTAGCGACAAATCTAAAACATTCTAAAAAAGAAATTAACAATCAAATTATGAAAATGCTAAGCTCCAAAAAAAATCTAACAATAAGAGATTTTAATATCAAACAAAAAAGTGAATTTATCAAAGTACTCCTAGCTTTAATTTATTCTAAAGAAACAACCTGTGATTATCAAGTCCTATGGAAAGATACGGAAGAACTAATTGACAATATTCATATTCCATCATTTATAATAGAAAGGAGATGTGAAAAATGAATGAAGTACTTACAATATTTACTGAAGAATATAAAAGATTATCCGATAAAGAACAAGAAATTTTTGCTTATCTTGCAAACAAAATGATAAATGTCAATTACTTAACTGCTAGCAAAGAAGAAGACAAGAAAGATTATTATTTTATTGTTACTCACTTTGAAGTCTTTAAAAATTATTTTCTTTTTAGTTCTAGAGAATTAACGCATTACAGTCTTCAAAAAACTTTAATACTAACTTCTGAATATACTAAAAAGCTATCTCTCAATAAAAATAATAGCCTTTTACTATTAATCTTAAGATTACTATATCATCAAAAATTACACGATATATCTTTAGAAAACAAAGTTATTACTTCCATTGGTGAACTTCAAAGTAAATGTGAACAATTTAATTTTGATAACTTGCAAAGATTTAAAACAATTGATTTAACAAATGGTCTTACTTTGTTTAAAAAGTATAATATTATAAATTTTAAAGGCAATAATTTTCAAAAAGATGATACTTTAATTGAAATTTATCCAACAATTCAATATATTGTAGAAGTAAGTAATATAAAGCAATTAAATGATAAAATTAATTCTTATCAAGAAAAAGGTGATAGTTATGAAGAAAATAACGAAGATAAAATTGATTAATTGGCATACTTTTTATAATCAAACATTTGAGATTAAAAACAATACTCTTGTAACAGGCATAAATGGTAGTGGCAAATCAACTTTATTAGATGCTATTCAATATGTTTTGACAGGGGGAAAAGCTAAATTTAATCAAGCTGCTGGTGAGACTACCAAAAGAACTTTAGAATCCTATGTCAGAGGAAAATTAAGCTTAAGTAACAAAGAATATTTACGGACTCAAGATGTTACTTCTTATATAGCTTTAGAGTTTTATGATGATTTAGCCAAAAAATATGATGTTATTGGTGCCGTTATTCAAATACCTAGTACTTCTAATCTAACAAGAGGCTTCTTTCGAATATCTAAATGTCAATTAGAAGATACCTTGTTTATCGAAGACAATATACCTATTAGTATGAATCGATTTAAAAGAAAAGAAAATGTTGAATATTTTGATACCACTTCTGAAATATCTAAAATGCTTTCTTCTTTTCTAGGCATTCCTCATCAAAAATATTCTGAATTAGTAACAAAAGCATTAGCTTTTAAACCAATTTCTAATATCAATGACTTTGTAAATACTTTTTTACTTTCTGAAGATAATGTTTCTTTAGAAAATCTCCAACAAAATATAGAACAATTCCGTAATCTTCAAGAATTAATTGCTAATGAAGAAGCTAAAATTACTGAACTAGAGAAGTTAGAAGATTTAAATAATAATTATTTAAAAACAAAAGAAAGTATTTCTAAAAATAACTACTTTTTAAAAAAGTTATCTTTAACTAAAATTATGAAAGAATTAGAAGAAATAACTTTTAAATTAAATCAAAATACTCATGAGGAAAATCTTTTAAACGAAAAAATACAAAACATAAATAAGGATATAAGTAATCTTAATGTAATGATTTCTAAATATGAAACAAGATTATCAGAACATGAAGAATATAGATTATTAGAAGATTGGGAAGAAAAAGAAAAAGAAACCACGCAAACTGTAGAAAAATTAAAAATAGATTTAAATAATTTAAATGATTATATTAAAATGACGCAAAAAGCATTGAAGAGTTTTTCTTGGTCTACAAAACTTACAAAGCTAGATGTTTATGCAACGGACTTTACGCAAATCAAGGATATAATGAATAATATTTATCATGAAGCGACGATAGCTAAAAAAGATATTGATGAAAAAGTTTATAATACAAATACAAATTTGAAAAAATTGAAATTAAAATTAACTGAAATAGAAAATAATTTATCTTTATTAAAAACTAAAAAATTTCCTTATCCTAATAAGGGTATAACTATACTTCAAACAGAGATAGCTGATTATTTAAAAGATAAATATAAAAAAGATATAGAAATAAGACCACTATGTGAATATCTAGAAATAACAGATGAAAAATGGCGTAATGCTATTGAAGGCTATTTAAATACTCAAAAATTTGATTTAATTGTTGAACCAAAATATTTTGATGAAGCTCTAAATATTTATGAATCTATAAAAAAGGACAAAAAAATTTTTGGTGTTGGCCTAGTAAACATTGCTAAAATAAGAGAAAAAGCTTTTAAAAATGATAATCCTAATGATAATCTTTCAAATTATATTACATCTTCCAATATTTATGCTAAAGATTATGCTTTTTACTTATTAAAAAGAGTCACTTGTTGTCAAGAAGTAAATGATTTAAAAAAATATGATAACGCTATTACCCCAACTTGTATGACTTACCGTAATCATACAGCTAGACAAATTAATCCGGAAGCATATAAATATTACTACATAGGCGAAGATGCCTTAAATCAACAAATTAAAATGTATGAAACGGATAAAGATACAGCCAGCAAGTTTTATAACGAATCTGTAGAAATCAATAATGAATTAGAAGTATTACAAAAAAATTTAAAAAATATTGATTTTGATTATATCTTTAAGTCTCTTCCTTCTATCCAAAAATATATAGATTCATCTAATGAGCTAGAAACAATAAAAAAACGTCGTCAATCATTAAATGTTGATAATTTATTTAATAATGTCTTAGAAGAAAAGAAAAAATTAGAAGCGGAAAAGTCTTTAAAAGATAAAACTTTAGAGGAAATAAGAGCTTCTTTAATCCCCTTATGTGCTTCTAATGATACATTATCGAATGATATGAAAAATTTACAATTACAATATGGTGAAATTACAGAGTCTCTTAAAAGTTATACGGACTATGAAGAAGATTTTAAAAAATTATTAGAAAATAAAGACATTAATAAATTGGAAAAAAGTTTAAAAGAGGATAGTAATTATTTAAATAATTCTTCTATAGAATTAAAAACTAAAATTGAAAATTTTCAAGAAGGATACAATAGTAAATATCAATTAGATGAAATTGTTTCTATAGAAAATGTTGATTATTATCTTCAAGAATTATATCGAATGCGTGAAAAAGATATAAAGAAATATAAGTCTAAAAGTATAGAATTTGAAGAGCAGTGTCAAAAAAGTTTTCATGAAGACTTTATTAGTAAATTAAAAAATAAAATATATTACGCGGAAGAAGAATTAAAAAATTTAAATAAAGCTTTAAAAAATAGCTATTTTGGTAAAGACAAATATGAATTCATTTATACTAGCAGTGATGACCCAGAACTTGCTAAATACTATAAAATAATTACTAGTGGTAAAGATTATCAGATAAATACTTTATTTGAAGAACACTTAACTTTAGAAGAACAAGATACTATGGATGAATTATTTAAAAAGATAACTTCTTCAACTTCACTAGACACTATGAACAAAGTAGTAAGTGAATATACGGATTATCGACGTTATATGTCTTATGATATAAAAATAACTAATGAAAATGATGAAACATATTATTTTTCTAAAGTATCTAAAGAAAAAAGTGGTGGTGAAATACAAACTCCATTCTATGTTATTATTGCAGCTTCTTTTGAGCAATTACTTCGTTCTTCTAAGAAGGATAGTTCTGTAGGTTGCTTTGTCATGTTTGATGAGGCTTTCAATAATATGGATGAATCACGAATTGAAGCTATGATGAATTTTTATAATAGCTTAAATATTCAACTTATGATAGCTGTACCTCCAAATAGAATTGCTACTATAATACCTTATGTAAATACTAATTTATTAATTTTCAAAGATAACAATATTTCATATGCAAAAACAGTAACTTTAGATGAGATAGAATTTTATGAAGACTAATTATGAAAAAATAATCTTAGACAAGTTAATAAAAAAGTATGAAAACAGTAGCCTTTCTAAAAATGGCGCAGTAAAAAGAAGAATATCTTTAATTTTTGATTCTAAAAATATGCCTAATTATGTATCAGATGATAGTTATTTGTATGAGGATGCTATAGAACAAGCTGTTAGCAAATTAGAAAATTTACATTTTATCGAAGTAAAGAAAAATAAATTATATAATCAAATAGAAAGAGTTTATCTAAATTTAGATTATATTAATGAAATTTATAAGTTTATGAATACTTTTTCTCCCCAAGAAAAAAATCAAAGATACTTACAAATTATAGATAAATATTATAATAAAGATAATTTAGTAAAATCTTTTTGTAATATTATTACTACTAAGTTAGACACTTTTCAATCAACAAAAAGGTATTTTAATAACGAAAAAGAATTAGAAGAAATTTTAATTATATTAGATAAATTATCTAAGCAAAAAACAGAAATAAGTCGTCGTAAATTTAGTGCCAAATATTTGCATGATTCTAAAAGATTAGATGCAATTAGTAGTAAAATTTGTTCAATTATAAAAGAATGTACCGATTATGAAGAGGAGGATTGTTTACCGCATTATAATGTTTATAAAAATCCTAACTTTGTTTATATCAAAGGAAATGCTATTTTCAAAATAAATAAACAAATTATAAATTTGCAAGATTTACAAACAGAGCTAGTCTTATCAAGTAATCAAATCTTAAATTTAGAAGTTATTTCTCTATCTTGTCGAGAAATTATAACAGTTGAAAATTTAGATAGTTTTTATAATTATCCCTCAAAAGATAGATGTATTTTGTATTTAGGCGGATTTCATAATGAAATTAGAAAAGTATTGCTATTGAAACTTTATAATTTTAACAGTCAAATACCATTTTTTCATAGTGGCGATATTGATGTTGGTGGCTTTTATATTTTAAATCATTTAATAGAAAGTACAAACATAAATTTTAATACTAAAAAAATGGATATGGAAACACTAATAAAATATAAAAATTATACAACTAAGTTAACTTCTTATGATAAAGTCCGTCTACAAAAACTAAAAGAAAATAAAAATATGCAAAAATATCAGAGTATCTTTAATTATATGGAAAAAGAAAATATTAAATTAGAACAAGAAAATATTGATTATGAGTAGCATAAAAAAGCTGCTCTTTTAATTGTTACAAATATCACTAAATGCCTATAATTTCGTGTTTTATAATAAATTTAGTAGGTGTAATAATAAATAGTGGGCATGTAAGAGATGATCCATGAACAGTAAAGAATGGAATTCTTGAAAAAGAATTAAACTGAGAAATTTCAAGATATATGTATGATAGATTTCGTGAACTTGGAATATTTGTCACATTAACAAGGACTATAGATGAAACTATATCACCAACAGAAAGGACCCAAGAGTATTAGGTGCATATGGAAATAATAAAGATGTAATTGTTATTCCTAATCATATAAATGCAGATGTGCATAAGCAGGTAATTATATATAATCATTCATAAGCTACTTGAAATTAATATCAAATCATTTTAAATACTAATAAAATGATATATAATATCTATTATTTATAAAAATACACATAGCGTTTTAAATAATGATGATTTAAAAATATAGAAAGAGATTGTGTGAATAATACAAACTTTTTAATTTTGTAATTTATCACGATATTAACACAAATTCATATTATATTTCAGGAGGAATATTTATGAATTATAAAATTGTTGTTGATCCTGGACACGGTGGCGAAGATCCCGGTGCTGTAAACGGAAATATATATGAAAAAGATTTTACTTTGGAAGTATCAGAGTATATGTATGATCGTTTTAGAGAATTAGGAATTCCTGTTACTTTGACTAGGGATACTGATAGAACACTAGATAGAAATGAAAGAGTCAATAAAATCTTGTCTGCTTATGGTGATGATCCAAATGTAATCGTATTATCTAATCACATTAATGCCGGAGGTCATACTTGGCTCTCTCAAGAAATAATTTATAAGGGTATTAGGACTAAATATAAAAAGAGGCTGTAAACCTCTTTTGTATGACTTAAATATTTTGATTTATCCAATTCCATTGTTCATTTGAAAGCCAACCCTTAATGGGCTTTTGAATCATGCAAATAATCATTGAATCATTTGAATCAAGATTTTTTGTTGCAATTGTTTGAACTTCATCTAAACTTTTATAACTTGAAACAAGGAAAGTTGTTGAGACGTATTTACACCATGAGCCTAAGCTTTTGATTGAATCTTCAACTTCTTTCCTGTTATTCGTTGGTGAATTTAAGTCATAGCTTATCATATAACGATTCATTATATCTTTCTCCTTTCTAACTAAAACTAAAATTAAAAAAAAGTATTAAAATTTTAGAAAGAATATGATATAATTATTTTGGCGGAAAGTAATTATATCATTTAGTTATTTTCTTTTTTTGTTGGAATCTATCCAACATCTATAATATATCAATTATTTATTTGATTGTCAACAGAAAAGAAGATTAAAATCGCTATATTGCGATTTTAATTGACAAAAATTACTATAAATGATATCATTTTAACGAGGTGACATTATGATTGTCAAATTAGAATTAGAAAACATAGGGCCCTATACAAATAAAATAACATTGGATTTTAGAGTAAATAAACGTGATAAAGATTCTCCAGAAACAGTTTATACTTTGCCAGATGGAGAGAAAATTACTAAAGTTGTTGGAATAATAGCAGGCAATGCATATGGTAAAACAACTATTTTACGAGCTTTAAATTCTGTTGGAAGCTTTATAAATAATCCAATAATAAATAGAGAGGTAAATAATTATATAGATAGAATAAAGGAAGAAGATATAAGAAATTATTTAAAAGAATGGGGAACTTTGTCGTTAATTTCAACTAATAAATCTAATAATAATATAGGAACAATAAGTGTAGAATTATATATTGATTCAAATGATAAATATTCTGGATATTATATGTATACTTTAAAATATGATAATAATTATATGAAGAATGGGGTAAAAGAGGAGTCTTTAAAATATAAAAAAAAGTATAATTCTAAAGTTGTAAAAGAAATATTAAAAATTGAAAATAACACGGTTAGTGAAATAGGTCATAAAATTGCATATAAAGCTAATTATTTAAATGATTTGACTGGAAAATTAAGAGAAAATTTAATTGAAAAATTAAACTATTACGAAACGTTTTATAATAGATATATTAAAGAGTCTTCTACATTGGGGGCTGAAAATTATGTTTTTCCAGAAGAATATATTATAGATGAAATCGATGAAAATAAAGATTTAATAAAAATTTTTGTGAATTTAGCTGATGATAAAATAGTAGATTTAGAAATTGATCGAAGTGATGTAGAAAATGAAAAATTATTTTTTAAATATGATAATTTTAAATTGAGATATAATTCTATTTCTACGGCTACAAAAAAATTATGTGGAATTGCAACAAATTTTTATAAGGCAAGTAAAAAAGGTGGTGTATTTTTGATTGATGAATTGGATAATTCACTCAATAGAAACGTTTCTGATTATATTATTAAAATATATAATACAAAATTAAAAAATAATACATCTCAAATTATATTTACAACTAATAATGCTGATGTTTTATCAAACTTACGAAGAGATCAAATATTTATTATTGAAAAAAATAATGGAATAAATTCTGTAGTAAAATATCTTAATTTTGTTGATAAAAATACACACAAAAAATCTAGAAAAGATTGGAGCTTTGTTAAAGCATATAATGACAATATCATAAAAAATTATCCAACTGAAAAAAGTGTGGAAGAGCTAATTAAATATATAGCCAATAGTTTATAATAGTATATCAAAATTAGGAGGTATAAATTATGAGTGAGGAAGAATTAGATTCAAGTGTTAATAAATATGAAGAAGAATATAAATCTAGTAATTATGTAAAACAATTACAATGGGATATGGCTATTGGTCTTCAAGAAGTTGATAATTTAAAGCCTTCTAAATATTTAGAAAAACTATTAGAAGAAAATGTTGAAGGTAATTTAACTATAGAAGAAGTAGAAAAAGAATTAAGAGAATATTATGTAGAAAAAGAAAATAAAAATGAAATAAATCATAATGAATTAGAATGTGATTTTGTATCTGCTAGAATTGTGGAGTTATTAAATGAAAATAAATTTGAATTATCAGTTGATTATTTAAAATATGTTCATAAATTTCTGTTTCAAGATGTTTATGAGTTTGCTGGTGAATTTAGAAAGATAGATTTTTCTAAACATGAAAAAATATTAAATAATGATTCGGTAGCTTATGGAGATTGTAAAACTTTGAATGAATCATTAGAGTATGATATATCATTAGAAAAAGAAAAGAACTATAAAGAAATGAATATAGTTGAAGTTATCAACAATATAACTAAATTTTCATCTAATATTTGGCAAGTACATCCATTTAGAGAGGGTAATACTAGAACAACAGCATTATTTATAGAAAAATATTTAACTAGTTTAGGATATAATGTTGATAATAGTTTATTTAAAGATAAATCAGTATATTTTAGAAATGCATTAGTAAGAGGTAATTATTTTAATAATTATTTAAATATAAAAGAAGATAGCAGTTATTTAATTAAATTTTATGAAAACTTATTATTAGGTAAAAATAATAATTTGCATTCGAAAGATTTAATTGTTCAAGAGTTATTTGATAAGAAAGATTAATTTCTTTCTTTTTTTATTAATTTCATCGCAGATGTTGCAATTTATTTTATAAAATTGTATAATTATTTTAGTAGCAAGTGTTGCAAATTAATTATAAAATTGTTATACTTAAATAGTAGTAGGTGATATACATGAGCAAACAACATAAATATAGAGTAGTTTCTCTATTTTCAGGAGCTGGCGGAATGGATTTAGGATTCATAAATGCAGGTTTTGAAATAGTATGGGCAAATGACTTTTTTAAAGAAGCAGTTGAATCATACAAAAAAAATGTGGATGATAGAATTGTATATGGTGATATAACCAAAATTGATAGTAGCGAAATACCAGATAATATAGATTTAGTAATAGGTGGTTTTCCATGCCAAGGTTTTTCTGTTGCTAATACTAAAAGAAGTATGAAGGACGAAAGAAACTTTTTGTATAAAGAAATGCTAAGAGTTATAGATGATAAAAAGCCAAAATTTTTTGTTGCTGAAAATGTAAAAGGCATACTTTCTATGAAAAAAGGAAAAGTATTTGATATGATAAAAAGAGATTTTAAAAAACTTGGTTATAATGTTGATGCCAGATTATTAAATGCAGCAGAATATGGTGTTCCACAAGCTAGGGAAAGAGTTGTTATAATTGGTAATAGAATTGGCGTTGAAAATCCATATCCAAAACCAACTCATTGGGTTGATAGTAAAAAATATGAATCAAAACAAGGTTTAAAAGATCCTGTAACAGTAGAACAAACCATTGGATTTTTAAGTAATGTTAGACTTAGCGATAAACCTATAACTTTAGATAATGGTATGATTATTTATAATCATATGGCTGCGACTAATGTATATGATAAATTTTGGGGTAGAAAATATAAAGTTAAACAAGAAGATGTATGTGATTATCTAAAAATGTGGAGAGATAAAGCAGGTTATACTACTAAAAAAGTTGATGACCATTTTGGCTATAAATATACTGCAGGACACTGGTTCAGAAAAGATAATCATTCTGGTAGTATTCCAAAACCATCCGATTGGTGGGAATTAAAAAAAATATTGGGATTTGACAATAAATATGATAAAAAAGTAACAACTATGGTAGAAAAAGAAATTAAATTTGAGCAATCTTTAAGAATAACTAACTGGAATAGGCCAAGTGATACTATCACTGCAACAAGTCCAGAAATTCATGTAAATAAGGAACGCAGGTTAAGTGCTAGAGAATGCGCAATGCTTCAAACTTTTCCGATGGATTATCAATTTGTAGGAAGTTTAAATGTTGTATATAGGCAAATAGGAAATGCTGTTCCAGTTAAGTTAGCAGAGCAAATAGCTAAAGGTATTTATGATGTACTAGAAAAAAATGAAGAATCTAAATAGAAACTTCATTTTTTATTTAAGCATTTCGTAGTATTCTTTTAAACCAACCCATGAATCTCCATTTTCATCATAGCGTTCTTTTAAACATTCAGATTTATATCTTGAGGAATCACCACATCTTACAGCACAAAGATAATATTTTTTATTACTACTTCCTTTTAGTTGATATAACCATATAATATCATTTTCTGGATCATAATAACCAACTTTTGATAAAACTTTACCCCTAATCCAATTATTTGGAATATTGATACTTTTTTCCATTATTTCGTATTTTTGTTCATCTGTTGTATTATCAAAAATAGAATTATCTCCTATTAATTTTTCTTTATAATATTTTCCATCTAAACTTGAGTAATATTTATACGTTTTAAAATTTGAAAGCAAGTCAAAATCAAATAATTCACTTAGTATTCCATTTGGTATACATGTTAATGTTAGCGTTGGATTGTTTGTATCATTGCTAATCTGAAAATTATATCCATCGTCGCTATATATTATTTTTATAAGATATGTTAAATTTATTTTCCCAGAATATTCATCAATTGGTTTTAAGTTGGCCATAGCTTCTAAGCCTTTAAAAGGTCCATTAGCCCCTATTCGCTTGTTATTAAACGAAGATTGATTGTGTTCAAGTTGTGTATTATATATGTCATTTCTATTTCCTTGTATATCGTCAGTTTTAACATCTATATTTAATATTGCATCGTCAGTTTCTATGGCTAAGTCACAACTTACAGGTGATGGAAAAAATGAACATCCCATATCTGTATTAAATAATGTTTTATATATGTGATATCTTACTAATCTTTCTGCTGGAATCTTAATTTTATTTTTAACATTCCATATTTTTGATAAAAGTCTATAATTTGTTTTTGTTTCTCTTTCAATATTTTTTAAATCACTCAAAAAATCTTTTGATGTAATTATACTTTCTAATTGATTAAAATATCTTTTTTCTAATTCTAATATTTTTTTCTGATTTGGATTAGGAATTAAATCAGTTCTTTGTTTAGACATAAGTACCACCTCTTGTTAAAATTATATCATTTAAACAGAAAAATGCATAGTTTACTACAGTCAGGATAGTGTAAAATTATTTGTGGGAGAGCACAAAAAAAGAAAGACCAATGTTATAATAAATTTGAAAATATAACAATA
>CANRAE010000012.1 GCA_947628525.1 uncultured Bacilli bacterium | reverse complement strand
CAATGCAAATGAATTAGGAAGTGATGCCATTTATTTTAAAATAAGTGGTATCAAAAAAGGAGATACTTTACTAGCTACTAAGACAACTACCTTTACAGTCGAAATAGGATATAATGAAAGTATTACTTCTCAACCAAATTTAACGGATAATAATCTTACCTTAGAAGTAACCTATGTCCAATATACAGGGCAAGAAATCCCCAGTGTTGATCCAAATATCACACCAATAAGATTATCCAGTAAGATTTTAAAAGATAATGTTGCACAAAGTGATTCTAATATAAATTTTAGTCAAATAAGTAGTGATAGTAATGGAAAAGGATTATATTATACTAATAAAAATACAGAAGATAATAAAATAAGTTATTATTTTAGAGGAGATGTAAAAAATAATTATGTATCTTTTGGCGGATATTACTGGCGTATAGTAAGAATCAACGAAGATGGATCTATAAGACTTATTTATCAAGGAACCAAAGCTAATTCTACAAAAGAAGATGCAACTATTGGAAGAAGCGTTTTTAATCCAACAATAGGAGATAACTCAATGGTAGGATATATGCATGGTACGCCAACTAATACTTATATAGATGGTAAAGGTAATTATAGTGGATGGGCATGGAGTAGTACCACAGGAACAGTAAAAATGTCTAGGACATATTCCTTTAATGAAAGTACAGGAGTATATACTTTAACGGGGACAGTAGTAAATGGAACATATAGTGAAGAATATTATGGATATTATACATGTTACAGTCAAAGTACAACTTGTACGCATATGATAAAATTAACGCAAGCTAAGAAAGAAGGTAATACTTATCAACTATGGGGAGGAGAGACACATGCTGGATACTGGTCAACCTCATATGAACAAGCTCATGCCAATGATGTTAACTCTAATATAAAAACTTATTTAGAGAATTGGTATGAACAACATTTAAAAACTTATGATAGTTATATAGCTGATACTGGCTTTTGTAACGATCGAAGTTTGTCTAATAAATTTCTTGGAAAAGGTTTTGGTAGGCAAGAAACTTATTATGGATCTTATGATAGATTAATAACTAATATAAGTCCACAATTTTCATGTCCTAATCCAAAACAAGATTTATTTACCGTAAGTAATGAAAAAGGAAATAAAAAGTCTACCCAAAAAGTAGGATTAATAACAGCTGATGAAGCAGTATATGCAGGAGGAGTATATGCAGTAGCAAATAGTAGTTATTATTTATATATAGCAGGGATTGGTTATTGGACTATGAGTGCTCTCAACTTTGGCGCTGGAAATTCCAATACCCACTTCTTAGATGTTGAAGCAAACGGAAGTTTGTCAGGTGCGTTTGTGTGGTTTAATATGAATGTACGACCTGTCATTAATTTAAAAAACAATGTAGAAATAACTAATCCTAATCAAGATGGCACATCAAATAAACCGTATATTATCAAAACAAATTAAAAAAGAATGCATTCACATTCTTTTTATTATCTGTTATAGAATTCAACAATTAAAGATTCATTAATATCAGCATTTAATTCTCTTCTTTCAGGCAATCTTACATAAGTACCAGAAAGTTTATTTTCATCGAATGTAACAAATTCAACACGATTAGTTACTTTTTCAAGAGCTTCTTTAATTACTTTAAGGTCTTTTGAACTTTCTTTAACTGCAATAGTATCACCTGGTTTTACACGATAAGATGGAATATCTACTTTTTTACCGTTAACAGTAATATGACCATGGTTTACTAATTGTCTAGCTGCACGTCTTGTTGATGCTAAACCTAAACGATATACTAAGTTATCAAGCCTTGATTCCAAAAATTTCAAAAATACTTCACCAGTAATACCTTCAACCTTTTGAGCTTCATTAAATGTCTTTCTGAATTGTTTTTCATTTAAACCATACATAAATCTAACTTTTTGTTTTTCTTTTAACTGGATACCATATTCAGAAAGTTTTCCTTTCCTATCAGCTCCGTGTTGTCCTGGTCCATATGGACGTCTAGCAACATCTTTACCATTTTCTAAAATGGAAAAACCAACACGGCGAGCTTTTTTATAACTAGGCCCTGTGTATCTTGACATTTTATAATACCTCCTTTATTTATTTACATAAACTTCGGATGTGTCTTTTACTAATAACTAGGGAGTTTATTCTAATATGTTCACCCACAGCTAGATTACTTATAAACTTAATAAACACATTAGTTACCATAAAAGATGTGCTGTTCCTTGAATATGCATTTCTAATTATATAGAAAATTATGGCATAAGTCAATAAAATTTAGTTGCTTTTATTATTATACTTATTAGTATTTTATAAAAAAGTGCAATAATCTCTACTCTAAATCTTTTTTTTTTGATATAATCTTAAATAGAAGGGTAGTGTGATTATGTTTACAAGTTTTTTATTACTAAGTTTTGGGGGAATTTCATTATTAATTGGAATAATGAAAACAGCCATATTTATAAAAAAATATAAAGTCTATGATGAGTATAAAAATGTTAAAGGATGTGTAGTTGAACATATTTCCAAAGAAGGACATATTGAATTTGATGATGAAGAGTTTGGTTTTGATGCGATTAATTATGATGAAGATGATCAACCTTTTCTTATTCAAGATGGTATTAATACTAATGCTGGTGTGGTTGAATATGTTGTTAATGATAAAAAATATCGCTTATTAGATACTGTTAGCGATACTAATTTAATGCCAATAGGGAAAGAAGTATTAGTTAAATATAATCCTAAAAAACCAAAAGATGCTGTTATTGTAGAAGAACTAGATAATGATGTTTTATATATAGTTGGGGTATTTTTGATTGTTGTAGGTTTAGTAATCCTTTTTAAATAAATTAGATGAAGGGAGGTAGATTATGAATCAGCTTATATTGATTATAACTACTTATATTATAATAACAGTAGGTTTAATAGTTACTACTTTAATTATAATTAAGAAAAAAAGATCTAAAAAATTAGAAAATGAACTTGAAAATTTGGAAAAAGAAAAAAATACTATTGAAAGTATGCCAGTTTTATTAGAATTATCAAAAGTAGAAACGATCATAAAAAATGATAAAATGGAAGAAAAATATAAACAATGGCAAGAACGATATGACAAAATTAAAACTATTCAGTTAGCGCATATTAGTGATTTATTAATAGATTTAGATATTTTTGTTGGCAATAAAGATGAAGAGGGATATCAAAAGAAGGTAGCTAACATTGAAATAGAATTATATAAAGCTAAAACAATGATGAATGCTTTACTAGATGAAATAATGGATATTAATTATAGTGAAGAAAAATATCGTAGTATTATCACTAAATTAAAAGCTAAATATCGTGAACTTAATAATGTTTTTGAAGATAATAAAGATGAGTATGAGGATATCGCTGATATTGTAGAGTTACAATTTGAAAATATAGAAAAAAGATTTCAAGATTTTGAAGATTCAATGGAAAAAAGTGAATATAACGAAGTTGTACATATTGTCAAAGCTATTGATACAATGGTTGATCATATGGGAATTGTTGTCAATGAAGTACCTGATTTAGTTTTGCTTGCTGAAAAATTAATTCCTAAACGTATTGAACAAATAAGTGAAACTTATCAAGAAATGATTGATAAAAACTATCCAATTGGTTATATGAATATCGAATATAATGTCGAAGAATCTTTAAAGAATGTTAATCAAATTGTTGATCGAATCAAAGTGTTAAATTTAGAAAATTGTATGTTTGAACTTAGAACTATGCTTGAATATTTAGATTCTTTATTTAATGAATTTGAAAAAGAAAAACAATCACGTAAAAAATTTGAAGATGAGAATGACTTATTCGCTAAAAAGTTAGAAAAAGTTAATAAAACGGTAGATGATATTTATAAACAATTAGATGATATTAAAAGTATGTATGATTTGACTGATGAAGATTTACGTATTATAGATGATGTTAATAATCATTTAAAAAATATTAATAGTGAATATAAAAAAGCGATCAAAGATTTAAATAAAAAAGAAATACCATATTCTAAAATAGCTAAGATTTTGGATAATTTATCGCATGAGTTAGCTAATGTTGATGATGAACTAGACTTTTCTTTAAAATCATTAGGTAATATGTATGAAGATGAAGTAAGAGCTAGGGAACAGTTAGATGAAATACAAGAATTATTAAATCAATCTAAATTAAAAATAAGAGGTTATAAATTACCAGTAATTAGTAATGATTATTTTGTGCAATTATCAGAAGCTAATGAGGCTATATTAGAAATAATTAAAGAATTAGAAAAGAAACCAATTTCTATTAGAATATTAAATACGAGAGTAGATACGGCAAGAGATCTTGTTTTAAAACTTTATAATACTACTAATGATATGATAAAGACAGCAAGGTTAGTGGAAGATGCCATTATTTATGGTAATCGTTTTCGTTATGATAATACTGAAATAGATAGTGGTTTAACCAAAGCTGAAATATTATTTTATAAGGGTAACTATAAAAAAGCTATGGAAATATCTTTTAATACATTAGATACATATGATCCAGGAATAAAAGTAAGGTTGATGCATTCTTATGAAAACGATAAATAATAAAGGTAAAATTAATTTAGAATTTATTACGATATTAGCTTTTATCTTAGTGATTATTGCTGTTGTAGGCTTTTTTGCATCCTTAAATAATTATAGCCGTAAATATGATGTATTAAGACAAAATGCACGAGATTTTGCAAGTAAAGTAGCTATGTTTCGTAATGAATATTCTAACTATCATAAAGAAATTTATTTAAAAGATTTAGTTGCTGTTAATTATATTAAAGCTTTTAAAAATCCTTTTAATGGAGATAAAAATTGTGATTTGTATGAATCCAAAGTTTTTTTTGCATCGGATAAAGAACGTTATGTAACTTTAAAATGTGGAGAGTATATTATCTATGAACAAAATGTTAATAGTGATGAATATGATATTTATAAAGTTTCTGATTGGCAAGAGGATATAGATGATATTGAGTTTATTCAAAGCACTAAATTATATAATTATAAGAACAGTGATGGTAATATGGCTCTTAGTAATTTTGTTACTTCAAGAGAATTGATTGATTTATATAATAAAAATGAACAAAAAGATATTAAAGATCTTAAAGAAGTTGATTTATCCAATGTTAGTATTATCACAAAAACATATTATCGAACGAAGAAATTAGCTAAATAAAGTAAAAGGGTATTAACTCTTTTTTTATATTCATTAATTTACTAATTACTATTACACGTGATATAATTATAAAAGGTGATTAAAATGGGATTATTTAGTAAAATTAAAAATATGTTCACGCATGAAGAAAAGAAAGTGGAAACAACAACAGTAGTAGAAAATAAAAATGAAGCTAAAGATGATTTTAATAGCGATGAAGCCAAAGATGTAATACAAGGCAATAAAAATGTTCTTATAAAGCAAAAAAAAGAAGAAGAAAAGGAACAAGAAGCTAAAAATAAAGTCGAAAGTGTAAAAGTATATGAAAAAGGTTTAACTAAGAGTAGAGAAAATTTTGTATCTAAATTAATTAATTTAACCAATAAATATCATAAAATTACAGAAGATTATTTTGAGGAATTAGAAGAAATATTAATAATGGCCGATATTGGTGTCAACACCGTTATGGATTTTATGGATCGCCTAAGAAAACGAGTTAAAAATGAAAAAATAGAAGATGTTAGTTCGCTAAATGAAATAATTGTTGATGAATTATTTATTATTTATGTTAATGATGAAGTTATTGTCAATAAAATTAATTATGCTAATAATGGACCAACGGTTGTCTTGTTTGTTGGTGTTAATGGTGTTGGTAAAACGACAACAATTGCAAAACTTGCTGATAAAATAAAAAATGAGGGAAAAAGTGTTTTATTAGTAGCTGGTGATACATTTAGAGCTGGTGCTACTAAGCAACTTGAAGAGTGGGCGCAAAGAGTAGGTGCAGCTTTTACTGGTGCTTATGAAGGTGCTGATCCTGCTAGTGTTATTTATGATGGTATTAATAAAGCTAAAAACGAAAATATTGATGTTGTTTTAATAGATACGGCTGGACGTCTTCAAAATAAAACCAATTTAATGAATGAATTAGAAAAAATAAATCGCGTTATTGGTAAATTAATTGAAGGAGCTCCTCATGAAACCTTGTTAGTAATTGATGCTACTACGGGTCAAAATGGTATAAGTCAAGCTAAAAGTTTTCAAGAGATAACTAATATTACAGGGATTGTGTTAACTAAATTAGATGGTACTGCTAAGGGGGGAATAGTTTTAGCTATTAAAGAAGCAGTAGGAATTCCTGTCAAATATATCGGTTTAGGTGAAACAAAAGATGATTTACAAGTGTTTGATATTGAAAAATATGTATATGGATTATTTAAAGATATGATGTAGGAGCTTGTATGGATAAAAGAATTAGATTAAATATTTTATATGATTATTACAAAGAATTATTTACTGATAAACAACAATCTTATTTTGAGGATTATTATTATAGTAATTATTCTCTTGGTGAAATTGCTGAAATCAATAATATTAGTAGAAACGCGGTATATAATCAGTTAAAAATAGTGGAAGATAGACTAGAAGAATTGGAAAGCATTTTAGGTTTAGTGGCTAAGAAAGATAAAATATTGCAACTATTAAAAAATAAAATTGATCAATCACTATTTAATGAAATAGAAGATATACTTTAAGGAGGAAATATGTTTGATACTATTACGTTTATGAATGACACTAATTTATATGTTGGGTTAAAGAATAATATAGAAATCAAAAATAATTTATTGAATGTTCATGTAGTAATTACTGATAGTGAAAAAAGTATTTTAGGCGAAATAGAAGAAATTAAAAATCGCGAAGTAAAAGTTAAAATGATTGGAGAATTAAGAAATGGAGAATTATTTAATGGCGTTCTTAGAAAACCTTTTTTAGATGCTACTATTAGGACTTTAACTGAGGAAGAAATTCCTTTAATTTTAGGAAATAATCAAAAAAATGCTTTGTTGCTTGGATATAGTCCTTTTTATAATCAGCACCCTGTTTATTTGGATGTAAATAAGTTTTTTAGCAATCATTTTGCTATTTTTGGTAATAGTGGTAGTGGTAAATCATGTGGTCTTTCACGTTTAATGCAAAATGTTTTTAGTAATCCTAATTTATTACCTTATCGTGCTAATTTTATTATTTTTGATGTATCAGGTGAATATGTAACAGCTTTTCAAAATTTATCTAATATCAATCCTAATCTTAATTATCGTGTACTTACTACCAGTACGGTGGATAATAATATGGAAAAATTATTTTTACCTATTTGGTTACTTAATGTTAATGATATATGCTCTTTACTTATGGTTAATAGTCATTCCCAAATACCAATGATTGAAAAAACATTAAAATTAGTACGTTCTTTTTCAGAAAATGGCGAAGATGCTATTAATTTTAAAAATCACATTATTGCTAATGCTATTATGAGTGTATTATTTAGTGATTCCTCAGCAGCTAATAAAAAGAATGATATATTTAATATAATATCTTCTTGTAGTACTAATGAATTTAATTTAAATGCCGAAGTTCAAGGAATAGGTTATACTAGAAAATTTAGAGAGTGCTTTAATATTGACAAAACAGGGACTTTTACTGAGAGTATTTTAATAACAGAATATGTATCTAAATTTATAAATCATCATTATGATAGTTATGAACCATCAAAGGAAACTTATTATACTCTTGAAGATTTTGCAAAAGCTTTGGACTTTACTTTGATTTCAGATGGATGGTTTAAAAATAAACAAACATATGCTGATGCTATGACAATAAAAGTTAGATTAAAAGATTTATTGTCAGGACCATATAGTAAAATATTTACTTATTCGCAAAATATTAATATTGATCAATATATTAATAATTTATTTGTCCCTAATGGTAGAAAGTGTCAAATTATAAGTATTAATTTAGAAGATATGGATGATTCTTTTGCAACTGTTATTACTAAAATATTTACAAGAATTATTTTTGATTATGCTAAACGTATACCTTTACGTGGTTCAGTACCATTTAATATTTTAGTAGAAGAAGCACATCGTTATATTAAAAAGAATGATACAGATGATTATTTATATGGTTATAATATCTTTAATCGTGTAGCTAAAGAAGGAAGAAAGTATGGGGTAATGTTAGGTGTTATTTCGCAAAGACCAGTGGAATTATCTGACACTGTTATTTCTCAATGTTCTAACTTTTTAATCTTTAAAACGAATCATCCATTAGATGTAGAATATATCAAGAATATGATTCCTAATATAAATACGGAGATAGTAGAAAAACAAAAGGGGTTACAATCTGGTACTTGTTTAGGATTCGGTACAGCCTTTAAAATACCAGTTATAGTGCGTATGGAACAACCAAATCCTATGCCACTTAGTACTAATAGTGATGTCGTAAAATATTGGTCAGCATGAATAGAAAGTAGAGTGATAAAATGTTTGAAAGTTTAGGGGAAAGATTACAAAATGCGGTATCTAAGATAAGAGGATATGGCAAAATTACCGAAGAAAATATTAGTGAGATGACTCGTGAAATACGTCTTGCTTTATTAGAGGCCGATGTTAATTATAAAGTTGTTAAAGAATTTATTAATACCGTTAAAGAAAAGGCATTAGGAGAAGAAGTACAAAAGAGTTTAAAGCCCGGTGATGTTTTTGTTAAAATTGTTAAAGATGAGTTAACGCTTCTTTTAGGTGGACAAAAAGAAGATTTAAATATTAAAGGTGATCCAGCAATATTAATGTTGGTAGGACTTCAAGGAAGTGGTAAAACTACAACTATTGGTAAGTTAGCTAATTTACTACGTAAAAAATATAAGAAAAAACCACTTTTAGTGGCAGGGGATGTTTATCGACCTGCTGCTATTGATCAATTAAAACAAATAGGTAATGAATTAAATATAGAAGTATATAGTGAAGGCAAAAAAGATCCAGTAGATATTGCTAATAATGCCATTAAATATGCTAAAGATAATAAATTTGATTATGTTTTAATAGATACAGCAGGACGTCTTCATATCGATACTGATTTAATGCAAGAATTAGATAATATTAAAGATACTGTTAAGCCAGAAGAAATATTATTAGTAATTGATGCAATGATGGGGCAAGATGCTATTAATGTTATTGAAGGATTTAATAATGCGCTACCTTTAACCGGAGTTATTCTTACTAAATTAGATGGCGATACCAAAGGTGGAGTAGCTTTATCCGTTCGCCATTTAACTAATGTTCCTATTAAATTTATTGGTGTCAGTGAAAAAATGGATGGTATAGATTACTTTGATCCTGAACGTATGGCTGGTAGAATTCTAGGAATGGGTGATATTATTTCTTTGGTTGAAAAAACCCAAGAAGCTATCGATGAAAAAGAGGCTTTGAAAGCTGCCAAAAAAATGCAATCGGGTAAATTTGATTTAGAAGATTTTTTATCACAGATGAAACAAATAAAAAAATTAGGACCACTGGAAAATTTAATCAAATTAATTCCTGGTGCTTCCAAGCTTGGCCTTAATAAAGTTAAAATTGATCCTAAACAGATCGCCCATATTGAAGCCATTGTTTTATCAATGACTCCAAAAGAA
This sequence comes from uncultured Bacilli bacterium, assembly GCA_947628525.1. GTDB lineage: Bacteria > Bacillota_I > Bacilli_A > RF39 > UBA660 > RGIG3091. Next base: position 16,678 of record CANRAE010000012.1, on the reverse strand, counting down.
CGTCATAATCCTGATATCATTAAAGCTAGTCGAAAAACAAGAATTGCTAAGGGCTGTGGCTTATCAGTACAAGAAGTAAATAAATTATTAGAGCAATTTGAACAAATGAAAAAAATGATGAAACAAATTGCTAACGGAAATATGAAAATGCCATTTTAGGTATTTTTTTCTTTTTCATTATGATGTATAATAAAAAGTAAAAAATGGGGGTGAAATACCTTGGAAATTAATGATCTAGATTTTACATATCAAGGTGATCTTCTTTTTCAAAATCTACATTTTTCGATAAAAAAAGAAGAAATTACGCTTATTTTAGGTCCTTGTTGTTGTGGTAAGACAACATTAATTAGACTTTTAACAGGTTTATTGCCATCTAAGGGTATCATAAAAATAGATGATGTAGTCTTAAATAAAAAAAATTTAAAAGCTTATATGTTACAATTGGGCGTTGTTTTCTTCGATGATCATTATTTGTTCTTAACCGAAAATGTGTTAGATGAACTATCATTCCCTTTGGAGAATTTAGCTTATTCTAAACATGATATTTTCGCAAGAATTAAAGAAGTTGCTAAAATATTTAAATTAGAAAATATTCTCAATAAAAGAATTAATGAATTAAATAATTATGAAAAAGTAAGAGTTTTAATCGCCACCGTTTATGTCCATAATCCTAAAATTATTTTTTTAGATAACATTTTAAAAAATTTAACCTTAAAAGAAGTAGATAACCTAATGACTATTTTAAATAAAATTAAAAAAAATACATCTATTGTTATTACTAGTTCTAATATGGAGCATATTTTAAAATTTGATCATGTGTTAGTTATTGGTAATAAACAAATTATAATCGATGGTAAACCAAAAGAAGTATTAAGTCAGGATAACGAATTATCTAAATTAGGATTAACAATTCCCCCAATGATTGATTTATCTTTAAAATTACAATTTTATGGTGTTTTAGATGACATTATTGTTGATGTAGATAGGATGGTTGAAACATTATGGAAATAATATTTGATAAAGTTAATACTAATAAAGTTATTAATCTAAATTTAAAAATAACAAGTGATAATATAACAGGTATATATAATGATTCTATTATTCTAGATATCATAAAAAACCATAATATTACGGGGGGTCGTATTTTAATTGCTGGCAAAGAATATAAAAAATATGATCATAAACAAATAGCTATTATTGATAATAATGATGAATTTTTTACAGCAACCGTTTATGATGAAATATTATTTAATGCTAAAATAAGAAATTATAAAGATCATCACATTATGGATAAAATTGTTAATTTATTTGATGAATTAGAATTAGATAAAAAAATTTTAAAAAAAGTATGTCATACTTTATCTAATACTGAAAAATATTTAGTTAAAGTAGTTGCTAATTTAGTTTTTGATCCTCAAATTATTATATTTAAAAATATTATGAGTAGTGTCGATCACCACTATTATAAAATAATCAAAAATTTACTTATACATTTAAAAGATAATAAAAAAATAGTTATAGTTACAAGTTTAGATAGTAATATATTATATGATATAACAGATGAAGTTATTATTTTTGGGAAAAAAGAATTAATCATAAGTGGTCCTACTTTTGATACTTATACTGAAAATATTGAAATTTTACTAGATCATAACATTGATGTTCCATATTTTCCATTATTAACTTATCAAGCGAAACAGAAAAAGAATATTAATTTATTTTATCGTCGTGATGTAAGGGATGTGATAAAAGATGTTTACAAAAGCGTATCCTAAATTAAAAGATTTAAATTTTTATGCTAAAATAATTGGAATTATATTAATGATATTATCTATTGTTTTAGTTAAAAATATTTATTTGATCGCAGCTTTAATATTAGTTAATATTATTATTTCTTTACTATTAAAAAATTATAAATCATTACAAATGGCAGTTATTTTGATCATTATTTTTATGTTTTATTATCTACATCCTTTTCTTTTGATTTTAGTTAAAGGATTATTATTATATTGTGTCTATTTAATTGTTAAAGATTTAATTTCTGTTAAAGAACATAAATATCTTTTTGATCGCTTGTTTTATTGGATTAAAAGCCCCAAAGTAAAAAAAATGTATATCAGTAGTAGTTATAAAAAAATATTATTTAATAATAATATGGCGGTATATGATCAGCTCAGTAATTTAACGAGGAGAAAATATAGTAATTATCTTGTTAAACAAGCGGAGATTAAAACAAATTATGATATGCAAGATGTTAACTATCGCAATATGTTAAGTTATTATGGCTTTTCTAGAAAGAAGAGGACTAATTTAAATTTTAAGTGGGATACTCTTGATAATACTTTCTTACTATTTTCCATTTTAATTTTTATCTTGGTGGTAATATATAGGTGATATTATGCGTTATTTAATTAAGTTTTCTTATGATGGTACTTTGTTTTTAGGTTATCAAAAACAACCTAATAAAAGAACTGTTGAAGGAGAATTAGAAAAAGCTTTATATAGTATTAATAATCATAAAGCAACAAGAATATATTCATCAGGGCGAACGGATCGTGGTGTTCATGCCTTAGGACAAACAGCTCATTTTGATTTGGAGGTTAATATTACTTTGTATAAATTGAAATGTGCTTTAAATAGTCTTTTACCAGATGATATCCATGTAATTGAAGTTAATAATGTTGATGAATCTTTCCATGCTCGATTTTTAGTTAAAAAAAAGACTTATAAATATTATTTAAATATGGGGGAATATGATCCCACTAGAAGAAATATTATTTATCAGTATAATAAATTATTAGATATTGATAGTATGTGTTATGCGATAAAATCCTTTTGTGGCCAGCATGATTTTAAGATTTTTACATCAATGGAGGCAGTTAAAACATCATATGTTAGAACTATTTATGATGCTACCATTGAAGTATTGGGTGATTTGGTGGTATTTACCTTTACTGGTGATGGTTTTATGAAGTATCAAATAAGAAATATGGTAGGTACTTTAATAAAAATTGGTAAAGGTAAATTAGATAAAAATATTATTGATAAACTTTTAAATAATGAATTATCTAATAAATATGTTTATACTGCTAAGCCAGAAGGGTTGTATTTAGTCGATGTTTATTATTAAAATAAGTTAAATTTCATTGACAAAGAAAAAGGTATTTAGTATAATCTTAATCGGTACATTGAAATCCCCACATAAGCTTGGCTGTGGGAAAGCCAATCTTAAATAAAGGAGAAAAATATGAAAAGCTATATGCAAAAAAAAGAGACAATTGAACGTAAGTGGTATGTTATTGATGCTGCAACTGCCCCATTAGGTAGGGTAGCTGTTAAGGCTGCTAATATTTTACGTGGTAAACACAAAGCAACATATACACCACACATTGACTGCGGTGATAATGTCATCATTATTAATGCTAGTAAAGCTGTTTTAACAGGTAATAAACTAGAAGATAAGATGTATTATAATCACTCTATGTATACTGGTGGATTAAGAGAAAGAACTGCTAAGGTTATGAAAGAAAAATATCCAGTTGAAATGGTTGAACGTGCAGTAAAAGGAATGCTTCCTCATAATAGATTAGGAAGAGCTATGTACAAAAAATTATTTGTATATGAAAATGATACTCATCCACATGCTGCTCAAAAACCAGAAGTATTGGAAGTTAAATAAGGAGGAGTAATTTATGGCAAAAGATAAGAAAAACGTATATTACGGTACTGGTAGAAGAAAAGCTAGTATTGCAAAAGTTAAATTAATTCCAGGTAAAGGTAAAGTAACCGTTAATGGAAAAGATATTCATGATTACTTACCTTATGAAACCTTAGTAATGGATTTAATGCAACCACTTGTAGCTACTAAAACTGATGAAATATTTGATGTTGTAGTAGAAGTAAAAGGTGGTGGATTCTCTGGTCAAACAGGAGCTATTCGTTTAGGAATTACAAGAGCCTTATTAGAATATGATAGTACAACACCAGCTGACAGTGAAAATAGTTTTAGAAAAATTTTAAAGCCACTTGGATTTATTACCAGAGATTCAAGAATTAAAGAACGTAAAAAACCAGGTTTGAAAAAAGCAAGACGTGCACCACAATTCTCAAAGAGATAGTCAATTGTTATCAATTAATCCTTATAAGCGTAATGTTTATAAGGATTTTTTTAATATTCATAAAACGTTGTTAAAGTTTTCAAGTAACTAACAAGTGATTCATATACAAAAAGATTGCTAGTGCAATCTTTGAACATTAAAAATATATATTTATGCTTTTTTAAAATAATAAATAATTCCTAAGCTGCTAAGTGATATTAATCCTAATAATAATGGTAGATTAATATCAGAAGTATTTGGATTTTGGGCATTTAATACTTCTTGGGCTATTTGTGGCGACCATAAGTTATTGCCACCTTTTTCTGGTATTAAGGTAATTCCTTTGGGATCAACTTCGATTATGACATATTGATCAGGAGTATCATCTTCATTCCAATCAAACGAATATTTATAAATTAGTGCTGTACCGTTTAAAAGGGCTTTTTTTAAATTATTAGGTGTAATTCCAACATATTCAGTATAAGAAGCTTTTTTAATACTTTGTTTAGTGTTATCTGGCAATGTAACTTTGAAACTGGAATCACTATTATCTTCTGGTTCACTAATTTCAAATCCAATCCAGGCAGCTGGTCCTGGTCTATTACCATCAGTGGCATCTTCAAGAGCATCTAAGACTTTAAAAGTAGCAGTTGAATAACGAATAGTAGTTGTATCTTTCACCGTTGTTAAACTACCCGTTCCCAAAGAAAGAGAATCCCCAGCTTTGGCAGTAATATCAGTTACTTTTCCATATTGGGTTGCAGCTAAGACACATGGCATTATTGATAGAGTTACTATCATAATAAGAGAAAGAATAATATATTTTTTCATAAATTTACTCCTTTTTTCATAATAATAATTTAGTCATTATTCATGACTGAGGTGAATTAAGAATGAGAAAATATATATCTATTGACAATTATTTTAAGACACAACTAATGATAGGTAAGAAAAAAGATAAAAACAAATTATTAAAAAAAGTTTTACTTATATTATGCCTTAGTATTATTATCTTCTCACTATACACTATATTTAAATGGTGTATAGATAATTCCAAAATTCGACAGATTAATAAAAAAATAAATAAAGATCTTAATATAAATAATAGTATGGAACAAGGTAAGTTTATTAATCCTCCCAATAATAAAAACAGTAATTATTACTATTATGTTACTTTTCCTTTTTATGATGTTAGTTTTTCTCCTTTTACATTGAAAAATGCTGAGACAGTAGCTTTTATTCATCTTAAAAATACTAGCGTTAATTATCCCGTTGTCCAAACACAAGATAACACTTATTATTTAAACCATTCTTTTGATAAAAAAGCTAATGAAGCCGGTTGGATCTTTATGGATTATCGCAATGATATTAATAATTTAGATGATAATACTATTATTTATGGACACGCAAGGTTAGATGGGACAATGTTTGGATCTCTAAAAAAGACTTTAACTTCTAATTGGCAAAATGAATTGGATAATTATGTTATTTTTTTATCAACTCCCAAACAAAGTATGGTTTTTCAAATTTTTTCAATATATACTATTAAGAAAGAAAGCTATTATATCACGACTAATTTTAGTACTAGAAATAAAAAACAAATATGGCTAAATACAATGAAAAAAAGAAATATTGCCCCAATTGATACAGAAGTTAATATTAATGATAAAATTCTTACTTTATCTACCTGTCAAAATAATCAAGGTGGAAGAATTGTTATTCATGCTAAATTAATTAAAATAAAGACTAATACTATGTAATAGCTAAGACAAAAAAAAGAACGACATAAATCGTTCTAGATATTTTTTAATTTACGATAAGATACAAATGTTATTCCTACTGCTATTAATAATATACTAATAGATAAAATTATATTTATATCTCCGGTACTTGGATTAACAATAGAATTATAAACAGCAATAATTTGGTTTCTCTCACCAGTAACTTTAAAGGTAACTGGTTCTTTTAACTTTTGATATCCTTGTGGTACTTTTGTTTCATATATGGTATAAGTTTCTCCCACTACTAATTTATTAATAATATGTGGTTCATTAGTTGTATCCCATTCATCAATAATATTATCATCTTTATCTTTTAGAACTAAATGAGCACCAATTACAAATTCTTTACTATCATTATCAAGTTTAACTATTTTTATTTCACTTGCATTATTGTAAAAGTAAACTATTTTATCATTTTGGTCAAAGACAAAGAATATTGGTTGACTAATAACATAACCATCGGGAGCTTTCGTTTCATAAAGAATATAAGTTTCTCCTATAATAAGTTTCTTTTCAATAACATGCATTTCATTAGTGCTATCCCATTCATCAATTATTTCCCCAAAAGAATCAACTAAAACTAAATGGGCACCTTGTAAAAATGTATTAGTTTCTTTATCAAATTTGGCAATACTTATTTTAGAGATAGCATTTTCATATTCATAAATAACATCATTGTTAGTATATACAAAATGGAAAAGTTCACTTAATACATAACCATCGGGAGCCTTCGTCTCTTCCAACGTATAGCGGCCATTAATCGTTAATCCTTCAACAACATGAGGAGTATCAGTTGATACCCAACTTTCAACTATTTTGCCAGTACTATCTTTTAAAACTAAATGAGCACCTACTAAAAATTCTTTGGTATCTTTATCAACTTTAGCAATTCTAGCAATTGTTTTAGAATTAGTAAATTCTACATAATTATTTTTGTTTTCATTACTGATAGTAATAGTTTGAATAGGCCCTACTACATAGCCATTAGGAGCTTCTAATTCTTCTACTTTATAGGTATGACCTACTATTAATCCTTCAATAACATGAGGACTAGTAGTAGTTGTCCAAGTCCATTCTGGCTTAGATTCATTAGTTGTAGTATCCGTTAATTTTAATTTAGCTCCTGCAACTGGCTGTTTTGTTTTAGTATCAACTTTAATTATTGAAGTCTTTGTTTTTTCGTTTTGAAAAGTAACAGTTATTTCTTTACCATTTTCTGGGGTAAAAGTAGTTATTTCTTGTGTTAATGTGTAACCATCAATAGTTGCTTTTTCACGTATATGATATGTTTTACCATTTATTAAACCATATAACTTATGACTTTCAGTATCAGAGGTTACCCATTCTTCTAATTTATGATTATTTTCATCTAATAATTCTAATGTTATTCCTTTTATTCGTTGCTTGGTATCTTTATCAACTTTAACAACACTTACTATTGTTTGATTAATAGTAGCAGTTATTGTCTCATTAAAAACAGTTGTATCAGTAAAAAGAGCGGCCGGAACTACTTGTTGATATGTTTCAAGTTGTCCTTTAAAACGATAAGCTTCATATTTAGTCCCATTAGTTGAAAGTTCAATAGAAAAATTACTAGAAAGCTCTTTAATAGAATTAGTTGGTACTTTAATTCTAATTGTGTCATTACGATTAAATGTATTTGAATCTACTTTTTCACCTTTACTATTAACAATAATAGTACCACTAGGAGCATTTTTTAATTGATAACTTATTTTTTCATTAATATTGTTAGTATAATTAAAAGATATATTTTGGGATATAAAATAATCACCATCATTAGTCCAAGTTGTTAATTTCTTGACATTATTTTTAATTGAAAATTGTGGATCTATAAAAAAGGTTTCATCAATATTATTGCTATTAGTAGCATTTATTGCTTCTTCTTTTAAATTGTAAGCAAGGCCAATAATACGATATGCATCAGTTTGTGGTTCAAAGTTTTTTTCTTTAAAATCACGACGAAGATTGTAATAACAAGGAGCATCCTCACTAGCTTCACTGACATATTGACAATGCTTACCTTCTTGATCATGCATATCATCTAAGTACCACCATATAGCTGTTTGTTTAATATAATAATTCTCGTTACTACTTTTACCTTGTTGATAGTCTTTATTAATTATATAAGCAATACCAGGATAATCATCATTTAATGATTCAACTTTATTTAACACTTGTTCTTCATCAGGAGCAGGTAGATAACCATTAAGGCAAAATACGAGTCTTTCTTTTCCATTAATAGTAGTCTTTTTTAAGTAAGTTCTAGTTTCTGGAACGAATTCGAGAGCCTCATCACTTTCTTCGTATATAGTAATGGTATCGGGAACTTTTTCAGCAAAAGCTTCTTGAATATTAAAATATATTAAGCAAAGTGTAAGTATAATCATAAATGTTATAATTTTTATAGTCATTTTTTTATCTTGCACAAGTATCACTTCCTATTCTTTAAATATATTATATAATATTTTGTCGAATATTGGTTATGTAGAGCTAAAAATAATTGATGGTTTACGGCTTTTGACGCCATCTACTGTCAACAAAAATGTAAAAAGAGTGATATTAATCACTCTAAGCACTTTTTGCTAATTTTTTATATGATATTAAAATAATTGCTAAGGAAGTTAATAATATAGTTATTAATGATATATGGTTAGAATTATCAGTGCTAGGATTAATAATAACATTATACACATTTATGATTTGATTTGCTTCTCCTGTAACTGTAAAGGTAACTGGCTCCTGTAATTTTTGATATCCATTAGGTGTTTTGGTTTCATAAATAGTATATGTTTCTCCAATTATTAATTTATTAATAACATGATCTTGTTCAGTAGTATCCCATTCATCAATAATAACATCATTTTTATCTTTTAGAACTAAGTGAGCACCAATAATAAATTCTTTGCTATCTTTATCTAACTTTTTCACTTTTACTTCACTAGAACTATTATATAAATAAATAATTTTTTCATTTTTGTCAAACACAAAAGAAATAGGTTCACTTAATATATAACCATTTGGAGCTTTTGTTTCATAAAGAATATAGGTTTCTCCTAAAACTACTTTCTTTTCTATAATGTGTGCTGCATCGTTACTATCCCATTCATCAATAATTTCCCCAAAAGAATCAACTAAAACTAAATGGGCATCTTTTAAATAATTTTTGGTTAGGGTATCGATTTTAGCAATACTTACTTTGGCTATTGTGTTTTCATATTCATAAATAATATCATTACCTTTATATATAAAGCGATAAGGATCACTAATAACGTAACCAGGTGGTGCTTCTTTTTCTACAATAGTATAAGTTTTTCCAATAGTTAACCCTTCAATAACGTAAAAACTATTAGTAGAAATCCAACTTGCTATTTCTTTGTTTTGATCATCCATTAAAACTAAGGAAGCACCAGCTAAATTTTGTTTAGTGTCTTTATCTATTTTACTAATTCTAGCAATCGTTTTCGAATTAGTAAATTCTACATAATTGTCTTGATTCTCATTCCTTATTGTTATTAAAATACTTTCACCAATGGTGTATCCATCGGGTGCATTTATCTCTTCAACACGATATGTGTGACCAACTATTAACCCTTCAATAACATAGGCACCAGTAGTAGTAATCCAACTCCATTCTGGCTTAGATTCATTAGTTAGAGTATCCGTTAACTTTAATTTAGCACCTGCTACAGTTTGTTTGGTGTCTTTATCTATTTTAATAATCGTTGTTTTAGTTATTTCATTATTAAAAGGTACTTTAATTAATTGCCCATTATGAGGAGTAAACGTTGCTATTTCCTGAGCTAGCGTATAGCCATCAATAGTTGCTTTTTCACGTATATGATAATTTTGGCCATCAATTAAACCATATAAATTATAACTATCCTTAGTAGTAACCCATTCAGCTAATGGTTTATTATCCTCGTCTAATAATTCCAAAGTGATACCTGGAATAACTGCACCAGAGTCTTTATCAACTTTAATAATACTTACTATTGATTGATTAATTGTGGCAGTTAACGTTTCATTAAAAACAGTTGTATCAGTAAAAAGAACAGCTGGAACTACTTGTTGATATGTTTCAAGTTGTCCTTTAAAACGATAAGCTTCATATTTAGTCCCACTAGTTGAAAGTTCAATAGAGAAATTACTAGTAAGTTGTTTGATAGAATTAGTTGGTACTTTAATTCTAATTGTGTCATTACGATTAAATGTATTTGAATCTACTTTTTCACCTTTACTATTAACAATAATAGTACCACTAGGAGCATTTTTTAATTGATAACTTATTTTTTCATTAATATTGTTAGTATAATTAAAAGATATATTTTGGGATATAAAATAATCACCATCATTAGTCCAAGTTGTTAATTTCTTGACATTATTTTTAATTGAAAATTGTGGATCTATAAAAAAGGTTTCATCAATATTATTGCTATTAGTAGCATTTATTGCTTCTTCTTTTAAATTGTAAGCAAGGCCAATAATACGATATGCATCAGTTTGTGGTTCAAAGTTTTTTTCTTTAAAATCACGACGAAGATTGTAATAACAAGGAGCATCCTCACTAGCTTCACTGACATATTGACAATGCTTACCTTCTTGATCATGCATATCATCTAAGTACCACCATATAGCTGTTTGTTTAATATAATAATTCTCGTTACTACTTTTACCTTGTTGATAGTCTTTATTAATTATATAAGCAATACCAGGATAATCATCATTTAATGATTCAACTTTATTTAACACTTGTTCTTCATCAGGAGCAGGTAGATAACCATTAAGGCAAAATACGAGTCTTTCTTTTCCATTAATAGTAGTCTTTTTTAAGTAAGTTCTAGTTTCTGGAACGAATTCGAGAGCCTCATCACTTTCTTCGTATATAGTAATGGTATCGGGAACTTTTTCAGCAAAAGCTTCTTGAATATTAAAATATATTAAGCAAAGTGTAAGTATAATCATAAATGTTATAATTTTTATAGTCATTTTTTTATCTTGCACAAGTATCACTTCCTATTCTTTTTTATTTAGTATAACCAGATTTATAAATATAATAAGTGAATATTAAAAGTTTACATTGTTTTTATGATAATAGTTAAATATCCTTTGATTTTATTGAAATTTAATTTATAAATATGATAATATTTAAATATATAATAAGTGTTGGTGATTATATGAATAATGGTGATTCTAATAATAAAAATACAATTGATAAACTAAGAAAACAAGGATATACAGAAGAAGAAATTCAAGTAGCAATTGAAAATTTAAGTAAGCTAGATATTTCACAAGGAAACCTTCGAGAAGGTAGAGATGATAGAACAGTCGTTGTTACTGATCAACAAGGAAATGTTAAAAAAACTAGTTCCATTATGTTGGGATACAATAAAAAAGCAATTAAATTAGATAATGGTGAATATATCAGTTGGGAAGAAATTGAACAGGCTTTAACAGATAGTTTAAATGATGATAAAGAAAATGTAGTTTATGTATCTAAAAGAACTGGTAAAACAGTAAATAAAACGGAACTTATAGAGGGTTTGTTTGCCTCTGTTACCGAAAATTCAAGTTATATATCCCAAAGTAATAGTAATGTTTTTTCAAATCAAGATGCTAGAAGAATAGTTATTAATGATGATGGTAAAGAATATTATAATGGTATTTTTATGTATGGAAATGGTCTGTTAGAATTGCCCAATGGGTCATATGTATCAAAAACAGAATTTGAAACAGCTTTAACTGAGTATATAAAAATGATTCCAAATAAGACTCCAACAATTGTTTCTCCTGTTCCTCCAATAGTACCTAATCCGATTGAACCAAAGCCAATATATCCAAATCCAATTGATCAAAAAACTACATATCCTAATCCGATTAATCCGCAACCAAAGGATCCCGAGCCTGCATCAGAAAACCAAGAAGAAACATATACTGTTATTAAACGTTATAAAAAAAGATCATTGGCTGTTTCGATAGCAGCAGTAGCTTCAGCTGCTTTAATTGCTATATCTGGTTTTGGTAAAAAGGATAAAATGTCGCAGACAGAAGTTATAACACCTCATGATAACCTTTCTTATAGCGTAAGCGCATTAGAGGAAAAGGAAATATCTGAACCAGTTTTTAGGCATGAAACTCAAGGTGAAATGCGAGAGAGATTGTTAGCGAATAGCGAAGTGGGAATAGGTCATAGGCAGTATATGCCAGGTGGTACTACTTACTATGAATCTAGTGATTATGATCTGGGCGGTCCAACGGATAATGGCGCATTTTATTATGCTGATAAATCAAATGAATCAAAAATAGAGCCAAGTTATTCCAACGGTGATTACGAAGTCAGTGTTCTGTCTGTCATTGCCGTAAATAATGATGGATCTTATAGTGTTTATAGAAGTGATGGTGAAACAATAACGTTAGGCCGTAGTGGTACTGAAGCATATATTGGCGAAGAAAGAGAAGAAATTCATTTAGAGGATGGGAAGACAATAACTAATTTAGGAGAGTTGGCAACCTATGTTAAAGAAAATAACCCAAATTCTGAAATATTAGCTAGGGCACATGTTGTCGATGATAAAGGCGAGGATATTGGTTGGGTTGATATGTCTGTTGATTGGTTAACACAAGGTAATAGGGATATAAAACCGCAAGAGATATTAGATCATTATATTACGAATGTTGTTATAAATGAATCCCAAAAACAAAAAGGCACTATAGATGACTTTAAAGGCACTCAAATACAAATATCTAATAATGGTGAAAATGTAATTTTGCCAGTTAAAGATGAAAATGGTCAATTTTTAGAAAATGGTTCCATTGTTATTGGAAATGATGATCAAAAATATCGTCTTGATTTAGAAGTTGAACATGAAGAAGTTATTGATTATGAAATGGAAAAAACAGATGAAAAAATAACTTGGAGCATTCATAACATTAACTTAGAAGAGGCTATGGTGACTGCAGCGGCAACGGCTGCTACTCTTGCATTAGGAATGCGTAAAAAGAAAGAAATGGTAGATATGACTGCTTCGGAAATTGAAAATTTAACAGCACAGGCTAAGGATAAATATCAAGGAAAATTAGAGGGCTTTGAAGCGACTAGCTCATTTACCCATGCGGTAGAGACTATTGTTACGAAAAAAGTAGCTGATGATATAAGAAATAAAAATCCACTTATTAATTCAGAAGGTATTTTAGGACAAGCCTTAATAGATCGAAATATTACTGTTGAAGATATAGAGAATATGGATAATAAAGGAGGAGCAAAAAAATGATACAAAATAATAACTTTGACGAATTAGTTTCTTCATACAAAATGCTTCCATTACAAGAAAAGAAAACGATAGCGCACGAGGAAATAAAAAAAACATTAGCTTTTATAGAAAAAGCTAAAACTGATTTGAATATTAACAAGGAAATACTGTTGAATCGTGAAATCTTAGATTTAAATAGTAATAATATATCAGATGAAGATTTTGTTGAGGCGGTGTTTGTCTATATACATGCAATCCAGGAATCGTTAGGAGATTATTTTGAAGTCGTATCAAAATATTTATATAAATAGGAGGGTATTATGAAGATTGAACAAGGAGAAATCATTACATTAGACAATAACAAGGAGTATATATGTTTTTCTACACTTAGTGAAGAAGGTCAAGATTATGTTTATTTGATGAGTAATTTTAAACCTTTAGAAATTAGATTTGCCACTCAAAAAGTAGTTGATGGTGAAGTACAAGTAACGGTTATCAATAACAAAAATGAAAAACAAAAAGCACTAAGTTTATTTCAAAGTAGACATCAACAAAGAGGTACTAATTAAAAAAAATAATTTGGTGCTTAAACATAAGAGGGTGGTAAAAGAAATTTTACCACTTTTTAAAATTAAGCAGCATGGTATGAATTGTATGAAAATGTCCCTGATCTTGTCTTTGCTATACAGGCAAGTCCAGAAGAAGTAAAAAGAAGATTAATCAATAGGGATGGTACTTTATTTGATTTGGATTACTATAATTATGAAAATCAGGTTTTTAATTAATTATCAAAAAAATGATACAATGCATATGATTGATAATAATGGTAATATTGATGGCACCACTGATAGAATATGTGAAATTATGCAATCAAAAATAGAAGTTAAAAAGAGGAGTTTTTATGGATGAATTTAAGTATGTAGTAGTCATAGCCAATATGTAAAAGTCAATCAAGATAGAATTATAGATTTTGTAAATGAAGTGGAATTACCTAAGTATGAGCATTGGTCAACGAAAATCGAGTTGGATCTTACAGAAAAAGAATGGATTTTACTTGTATTTATTATAGAGTCTATGAATTTCTGCTTTTGGCAAAAGCCAAAATGGAAAATTGAATATCATGGTGATGAATTAAGTGGTTCGAATGCTTTGTTTTATGTGTTTATAATCACGAAAATTTTTATCAAGACATCTATAGTATAAAGTCTGATCTTGAATTGTTGAAATATATCATTGATCATTTTAAGAGTTTTGATGATAAAAATGATTATAAAGGTAAGACAATTCATTTTAATAAGAGAGCAACTTTGTTAGCCAATGATTTGTTTTATGTATCTCAAACAATTCAAAAAACCTTAGATAATGTAAATCATTTGAGTGGTTGTGAAGATTATAGTGTCCCTAGAACATTTAGAGATTATGATATTCTTGAATATTCAAGTGATTACAAAATCTAATAGATAACGAAAAAGAAATATTGGCAGGTAGCGAAATGGAAATCGAAATTCGTGCTAATATGTTATATGTTATTGAATTTCTTAAAGATGAATTTTATAAAAAAAGCATATCAATCAATTCTGTTCAATTAGAAAATTTGATATGGTCAATAGACAAAAAAATAAGAATAAAAAAAGTAATGTTCATCATACAATAACAATTTTTTAGTATTGACTTTTCAAATATCTATATGCTAAAATACTATTTAATTTATTAAGGAGGAGTACTATTATGAGTTATCTACACTATATTTTAAATTTATTTTATAGAAATATGCTATACATATATAAAACTTTTATTATAGATGTATTTTCATCTTGCAACTATACTAGTACTTTTATTGAGTTGGTTATCTAAAAACATTATTGTGTGTAGATAACCGACTTTTTGTTTGGAGGTGTTATAATGAATGATGTTACATTGGCAGATTTACTTGAAAAAATAAACCAGTACAATCCAACTGAAGTAGAGAATATTAAAAAAGCTTATGAATATGCTTCAAACTTACATAATGGACAAATGAGACAAAGTGGAGAGCCATACATAAGCCATCCATTAAATGTTGCTTATTTATTAGCTGAAATGAATGCTGATAAAGATACAATTTGTGCAGGGTTATTACATGATACTTTAGAAGATACAAATATCACAAAAGAAGATATAGCTCATGATTTTAATCAGAATATTGCTAGTTTAGTTGATGGTGTTACTAAATTAGCAAAAATGAATTTTTCTACCAAACAAGACCAAAATGTTGCCAACACAAGAAAAATTTTAACAGGTATAACCGAAGATGTAAGAATAATAATTATAAAACTTGCTGATAGACTTCACAATATGCGAACATTACAGTTTAAAAGTGAATTCAAACAAAAGGAAAATGCTTTAGAGACAATGGAAATATTTGTACCCCTCGCTTATTACATTGGTGCTTATAGGATAAAATCAGAATTAGAAGATTTGTCATTAAAATACCTAAAACCAGATATGTATAAAAGAATTGAAGAAAGAAAAATAAAGTTAGAAGAAACAAGCGAATCTTGTTTAAAAGAAATGTTAAATAAAATAAAAAATTTATTGAATGATCAAAATATTCCAAATGAAATAAAGGTAAGAACCAAAAATATATATGGTATATATAAAAGGTTAAATGAAGGTAATAAATTGTCTGATATACATGATTTATTAGCTTTAAAAATAATGGTAGATAATGTTGCAAATTGTTATTATACATTGGGAATAATTCACAATAAATATCATCCTATAAACGAAAAATTTAAGGATTATATTTGTAATCCAAAAACAAATATGTATAGAAGTTTACATACAACAGTATTTGGGCCAGAAGATAAGCTTGTTCAAACACAAATAAGAACTTTTGAAATGGATAGAGTGGCATCATTTGGATTAACAGCATATTGGAATGAAAAAAAAGGGAATGCGAGAGATATTATGCAAGAAGATTTGAAAAAGAAATTTCAATTTTTTAAATCATTAACAGAAATAAATTCTATGTTTGGAGATAATCAAGCTTTTGTAAATCAAGTAAAAAATGAATTATTTGCTGATAAAGTTTATGTTTATACAACAAAAGGAGATATAATAGAACTACCAAAAGGTTCAACACCGATAGATTTTGCATATAAAATTCATACAGATCTTGGAAATACAATGGTAGGAGTATTTGTAAATGATGAATATGTTCCGGTTGATTATACATTAAAAAATAAAGATAGAGTAAGAATTGTAACAGATGATTTATCATTTGGCCCAAGAGAAGATTGGATAGATAAAGCTCAAACTACTTTAGCCAAAAGAAAAATAAAGGAATTTAACAAGAAATAAATTGGAGGAAAAATATATGACCGAAAAAGAAAGATTAGAAAAATTAAAAAAGATTGCTAATTATGTTAGAACAACAGCATTAGGAACAATTTTAAATGCAAATAATGGGCATATTGGAGGTAATATGTCTTCAGTAGAGTTATTAACAGCTTTGTATTTTGGAGGAATTTTCAATTTTGACCCATATAAT
>CANRAE010000011.1 GCA_947628525.1 uncultured Bacilli bacterium | reverse complement strand
TAAGACTTTTGTAATAAAAGTCCTAAAGCTCATTGCTATCATTTTATTTCTCCTTATCATTATGATAGTAGTTATAAAAAAATGACACTTAATTCGCATTTGAATTAAATGTCTTCCTAAAAAATATTGGGTAGACATTCAACATAGCAAAACTGAATGTTCCCTTTTTATTTTATGCAAGTTTCCTTGACAAATACATAATAACATAAAAACGACCTTTTTACAAGTCGTTTTCTTATTTCTACTCGAAAAGTCCGAGTTTCCTATCAATCTGGTGGGCCTGGGAGGACTTGAACCACCGACCTCACGCTTATCAGGCGTGCGCTCTAACCACCTGAGCTACAAGCCCAGTTTATAAATAAACTGTACTTTTACATTTTATAATAACTTTCGAAATAATGCAAGACTTTTTCTTAAATTATTAAACTTTTTATTGACTTTCCAAAACATTATCAATTAGATCAAAGTCATAATAGCGCAAGTTTATTATTACTTTATCATATTTTCTACTAGTGGCATTGACATAATTAGATAAATCCATATGTATTTCCGTGATATTAGAATTACGATACATTAACGTTATTGAATTATTACCTTCTTCTATTTTCCTATCCATATCGCTTAATAAATCATATAAAGCTTGATTACTAATTGTAATTTCTTCTTCGCCTTTACTACTGCGGCTTAAAATTTCTTCTATTATTTTAGTATCAAAAAAGTCAAATACAAAAAAAGGTTTTTCACTTTTGATTTTTGAATCACCATCAATTATATAACAGTTCTCTTCATCTATATAATACCATCTTTCATTATCTTGATCATGGACACTAAAAGATTCTTCCTCTTTATTTTTCTTACCATTATAATAAAAAGTTTGATTATCCAAAGTTATATCATATTCATATGCAAAATTATTATTATAAATTAATTCATAACCATCTAAAATATCATGTTCACTGGAAACTTTTTGCCCTTGATTAATTTTTAAAGAAGCAATTAAAACAGTAAAAAGAAGCACATAAAAAACAAGAATAATAATAGAACGGTATTGTCTATTGGTAAATAATTCTTTTATATTGAATTTTTTTCCTTCTTCTTTATCCATAACTAATCCTCATTAAAAACTTTACCTATTAATTCTTCTTTATTAATACCATTTAAATATTCTTTAACTGTCATTTTCCTTTTACCTTCTATTTGAATTTCAGTTAATATTATTTCCATATCACTAGTTGATACTCCTAAACCATCAGGATAAATTCTAACTATTTCGCCATTTTTCTTAGTAGTATAAATATTATCTTTAATAGTTGCTGCATATATTTTTATACTTTTTCCATCCAAAACAGCATAAGAACCAGGAAAAGGATTTAATCCTCTTATTTGATTATAAATGGCAAATGCCGGTTTATTAAAATCTAATAATTCATCTTCTCTTTTTATGATCGGGGCATAACTAGCCTCATTATCATCTTGGTGAATAGGGTTAATTTTATTATTTATAATATTAGGGATAGTTTCTAAAAGTAAATCTCTTCCTAAAATACTCAATTTATCATGAAGTGTTCCCACCGTATCTTTATCATCTATAAGTACTTCGCTAGTAGCAATAATATCCCCTGTATCCATATGTTCATCCATAAACATAATCGTAATACCCGTTTTTTCTTCACCTCCCATAATGGCTCTATGGATAGGAGCACCACCACGATATTTAGGTAACAAAGAAGCATGAACATTAATGCATCCATATTTTGGAAAATCAAGAAGTTCTTTTGGTACTATTTGTCCATAAGCACAAGTTACAATTAAATCGGGATTCAAAGCAATAATGGGAGCAAAATCCTTTCTTATTTTTGGCGGTTGAAAAACTTGTATATTATTTTTTAAAGCCAATTCTTTTACTGGCGAATATTTAATTTCTTTATGGCGACCTATTTCTTTATCAGGCTGGGTTACTACCCCCATAACATCATAGTTTTCTATTAATCCTTCTAAAATAGGGATACAAAAAAGAGGAGTTCCCATAAATACTACTTTAATTTTTTTCATTATCTATCACCTAGTATTATTATAGTATAACTCCTTTAATTTGTCTAAGAAAAAAATTAACCTAAAAACTCTTCTTTAACTTCCTCATCGATCTGTTTATTAATTGTCTCTTCATTATTATTTTCTAGATTGTTATCTTCAATAATATCCCATTCATCTTCTCCTTCATCAATAGCAATTTTTACTTTCGTATCTCCTACTATTTCAATACCTAATTCTTTTTCAATCGTATAGACAATTTTACCATTATCAATTTCAGCTTTAACGCAACTTGGTTGTTTTAAACTTCTTACAATTATTTCTTCTTCACCAGCGATATTAGTTGTATTACGACGAGGTACAACTACTTTTTCTAGATAAGAATCCGTTTGTTTAATAACTTCTGTTTTAGTATCATCTTCACATGAGTACCAAATATTAATATCATAACTACCTTCAATAGTAATACTGTCTCCTGTTTTATAACCTTTAAAATTATGATTGATTACCCAACATCCTAAAATAGTTGTAGCTTGACAATTAGGGACTACTGAAGAAGTTGTTGTAAAAGTTTTCTTGCCTTTTCCTATTACTGCTTTGGTAACAATTTCTTTAAAACTAGCCATAATATTCCTCCTCACTCTAATGTATGCGAGAAATACTATTTTAGTTCAAAAGAAAAACAACTTCTTAATTCGAAGTTGCTTCATCTTTTATTTTCTTTTATGAATAAAATATTTAGTAATATATCCTAGGAATATAGCAAAGATAATAACATAAATCCACATAAATATATCATTAATAATACCACTGGTATAATTATTAATTATTGCTGCAATAGACTCAGGGAAATATTTGCCAATAAGACTTTTTAATTCCGGAACATTTACATTATATTTAATAAATGCTAAAATTCGTAAAAAGATATCTATAATAGCCATGGCATATACAAAACTAGAAAATCTTCTAAAAAAGAATATTACGATAGCTAATAACACTACTACTACAATTAAATCAACATACATCTTTAACACCTCTTTATTATAAGTTAAATATAACACAAATTTAATTATTCGTAAATGATTATTTAAAAGAAAAAGATGCTTAATAGCATCAATCATTTAATATTATTAAAGTAATTATTGATTCAAAGGATTAGAATTAACATTATTACTGTCTTTACTAGTATTATCATCTTTAATTAAGAAAGATGCTACACCACTCATTATAGTTCCTAAAATCATAACATAATAACCAATCCCAAAAGATCCAATTTTAATACCACCAGAAGAAAGTTGACCACCTATTTTAGTATACAAATTAATTAAAAGAATAAGAGCTATTCCACATGGAATAAGTGAAAATTTACTTTTATTAAAGCCATGAAGAATTATGATTGCTAAGGCTAATAAGATAATAAAGATACCATCTGCTATTGCGCCATCATTCATGATGTAATTAACTGACATAGATAATCCTAAAAAATTAATAGTATATATTGGTAAAAAAGGACCAATGATCATAAGGGCTACCCCTACTAAACATAACCAAAATTTACGATTTTTTCCTTTAACTTTTAAATTATCCCAACACTTTAAAACTATTGCTTTTATTTTTTCCATATTACTACACTCCTCTATATTTTATATAATATATTATAAACCTAAAATTAATGGTTAGTAAATATTTATTTTTTTAAAACCTTTTGTAAATATCTTATTTCTTTTTCGGCTTGGAAGCGTTCTTTTATTTTATAAAAGGGTATTTTTTTTATTATTTTTTGTTTTTCTTTAATAATACTTTGATAATAATTAACAAATTCATAACTTTTATGTTGTAATAAAATTGGTCCAAAATTTAATTCTTCACTAGTATAATTTTGCTTTCCTTTTTGGTATTTTTCTATTAAATAATATTTATGGTGATCTTGAATCATTATTTCATCGACAACATAATAATATTGGATTAACCATTTTCTTAATTTTATACTCTCGCTTTGAGGTGATACAATAATAGTATTAATTTGTTTTAATTTATTTTTGCCTTTTTCTAAAATATCGATCATAGTATCGCCACCTAAACCAGTCATAATAACGGTATCTATATCAGGTGGCATAGGATCTAAGCCAAAACCTTGTACTGTTTCAATTTGACAATGATATTTTTCAATATTTTTCTTAGCTTGTTCAAGTGGTCCTTTTTTTATATCAGAAGCTATTATTTTCACATTCTTTTTATTTTTAAATAAATAGATGTCTAATAATGCATGATCGCATCCGACATCTATTATTTTACTATTATCAGTAACTAAATCACTAACTGTTGTTAATCTTTTACTTATTTTCATTAGTCTATTAAAAAGTCTTTTAACTTTCTAGAACGTGATGGATGTCTTAATTTTCTTAGGGCTTTAGCTTCAATTTGACGAATGCGTTCACGCGTTACGCCGAATATTTGACCTACTTCTTCAAGGGTTCTACATTGTCCATCATCGAGACCAAAGCGAAGACGTAAAACTTTTTCTTCACGATCCGTTAAAGTTAATAACACATTAGTTAATTCTTCTTTTAACATTTCAACAGTAGCATATTCTTCTGGGGACATAGTTCGTTCATCTTTAATAAAATCACCCAAATGAGAATCGTCTTCTTCACCAATTGGTGTTTCCAAAGATACTGGATCCTGACTAATTTTATATACTTCACGTACTTTTTCAACTGTAATATTTAATTTTTTAGCTAGTTCTTCTTCGGTTGGTTCACGGTTTAATTCTTGGGTTAATTGACGTTGAGCTCTTGCTAATTTGTTAATTGTCTCAACCATATGCACTGGTACTCTTATAGTTCTTGCTTGATCGGCAATAGCTCTTGTTATAGCTTGACGAATCCACCATGTCGCATATGTTGAAAATTTAAATCCTTTATCTGGATCATATTTCTCAACAGCTTTCATAAGGCCAATATTCCCTTCTTGTATTAAGTCTAAGAAAAGCATACCACGACCAACATATCTTTTAGCAATAGAAACAACTAAACGAAGGTTAGATTCTGCTAACATCTTTTTAGCATATTCATCACCTTCTTCGGCAAGGCGGGCATATTCAAATTCTTCATCAGTAGTAAGAAGATTAATACGTCCGATCTCTTTTAGATACATACGTACAGGATCGTTTATTTTGATATCCTTAGATAATGTTAGATCTTCAACCACTAGGCTAGATGGATCATCATCATCGTTACTATTATCAGCAGTATCAGACATTATCTCAATATGATTATCAATTAACATATTATAAATATCATCTAGTGTATCACTATCAACATCTAAACCTTTAAGTTCTTCTGCTAATTGTTCATAAGTAATATATCCTTCTTTTTGTCCTATTTTTAATAAAGATTTTTTTCTATCTTCTATTGTCTTTATTTCTCCGACCACTTTGTTCACTCCCCTATTCTTAATAACTTGATCTTTTCTAGAATCTTTGCTTTTTCCAGTTCATCATAAGTATTTTTCATCAAATCTTTTAGGCGATTAATTTCCAACCTCACATTATAATCTTTGATAACTTTCATAAAGTCATTGATTGCTTCATCGTTAATTATATCATTATCAATATAACTAACAATATTTTTGAAAAGTTCTAAAATATCTTCTTTATCCATCAAATATGTATAAAAATCTGCTATTTCAATAGTGGTGTATTTTTTATAGTAATATTCAATTTCAGTTAGTAAATATCGATATGGTGCATCAACAAAATATAAGGCCGCATTTTTAAACTCATCTAAATATTTCTTATTACTTACCATTCCATAAAGCATACCATACGCAGCTTTATCATATTGAGTCAATTTTTTCTTTTCACAAACATTAGATGGTTTGGCTAGTTCCATTTTCTTATTTATTTTTGTTTTAGCATCTTTTTGATACTCTCCCAACCTTTTTTCTAGGGTATTATAACTCAAATTTGTTTCTTTTGCAAGTTTTTTTAATATTATTTCCTGTCTTATTTCATCATTTATAGTACTAGCTTCCCGAATAACACTATTTACATACTGTAAAACTTCTTCGTCACTATTAAAGTTTATTCCTTTTTTTAAATAAGATAACTTAAAATCATTAAAGCCTATGGCTTTGTTTATTAATTCTTTAAATTGATCAGCACCATATTTTAAAATATAACTATCTGGATCTTCATCATCACTAAGGCCAATAACTTTAACATTAATTCCTATCTTTTCTAATTGTTCACCTACGGATATCATGGCTTTTTGTCCTGGATTATCGCCATCTAGGCACAAATATACATTGTTGGAAGTATGTTTAATTAAATCAGCTTGCTCATAAGTTAGCGCTGTTCCCATAATTGCTACTACATTCTTAATATTAACCGAACTAGCCCTAAAAACATCCATATATCCTTCCATGATAATCAAATATTTATCCCGTCTAGCATATTCTTTAGCCCGATGATAATTATAAAGAATCATTCCTTTTTTAAATATTTCTGTTTCCTTAGTATTAACATATTTATGATCACTTTTTTTATTGTAAATACGTCCTGAAAAAGCTACTGTCCTACCACTAGCATCTTGAATAGGCACCATAATACGATTAATAAATAAATCATGATTATTACTTGATAAACCAACCTTGTCCAAAGTAAGGGCATCATAACCTTTTTGCAATAATATTTTAGTTAGAGAATCCATATTATCAAGGGATAAACCTATTTCAAATTCTTTAATTACATCTTCGCCAATACCCCTATTTTGTAGATATTCTTTTGCTTTTTGTCCAGCTTTGGTATTAATATTATTTTGATAAAATTTATTAGCTAAATCATATATTTCATAAAATTTATCAAATTTACTAGTTTTTTTATTAATAGTATTATTTAATACTGTTACACCAGCTTTTTTAGCTAAAATATTTATAGCTTCTTTCATATCAATATGTTCATAATCTCTAACAAAAGTAAATATATTTCCACTAGCACCACAAGAAAAACATTTATAAATTTGTTTTTCTCGCGATACACTCATCGAAGGATTAGTATCATCATGAAAAGGACAAACACCAAAAAAATTACGTCCCCTTTGTATTAAAGGGACATATTCACCAATTAAATCAACGATATCTATTTTTGATCTTATTTCATTAAAAATATTTTGGTTATTCATAATCCTCCAAAAGAGATCTTTTTTTTATACTTACAAGCATTTCTAAATATTTACATTTATTATATAAAACATATATTTGAAATGCAATAATTTTTAATATTTTTAGTCAAATAAAAAGTACCTTATCGTACTTCTTATCAATATTATTAATAATTTTGCACAAAATCAAAGATAACACTTAAATCTTCTTCTATTTCATGGGCTTCGGTTGCTGTTAAATCATATTTAACGGTAACTGTTACAATTCTTTTTTCATTTTTTAATAAAACATCGCCTTCTTTAATACCTTGAATATCATATTTGATGAAATCATATTTTCCTTCTTCACCACGGCTTATTTTATTTAGCTTAGCATCTAATTTACCTAGATTAGCTATTTCTAATTCATAAGTTACGGCATCCCCTGGGGCTACAAAATCAACATGGAAAAAAGCATGCGTTTCTGTAAAATATGGTTGAAATTCATCACGGGCATTTCCTGTAATACTTTTAGTAGTAATATTAGTAAACGTTACTTTCCAATCACTGTTATTACCAGTATTTTCACCACTCAATTTAGTTAAATTGTTTTGTGCCAAGACAACGATCGCCACCACCATAACCATTATTACCACTAATAAAGCAAAAATAACACGATTTTTTAATTTTTCTGTTGCAATCATTTTCCCACCTCTATTATATTATTATTTTACTATTATCTTGATATTTATGTCAACTACTTGTCATTTACATTCTTATTAGTTTACATCCATGATATAATTATAAATATAAATGAATATTTTTTATTAGGAGGTTTTATGAATTTTCAAGAGCTAAGGAAAAAATATCCAACTATCATTTATAAAAAATATGAAATATTTGATAATAATGATGAAATAAAAGTCAAATATACTTATCTTTTAGAAGAATATACTTTTACTCCTAGTATTACTATTAATAAAAAAGATATCAGTAATAATCAAGTTGATCAAAAATTTCTATCTTTTTTATTTTTTAATTATGGTCTAGTTGATCTTATTAATTATTATAAATTAAGTTGTCCTAAGCAAATAGTTATCGAAGCTGGTTATCTTAATAACGAACAAATTAATTTTTTTAAGAAATTAATTTATAATGGTCTAGGTGAATATTTTTATCGTAATAATATTTCTTTATCATATGACGAATTTACTACTTTCGTTATTAAAAATAATAAACACTATTCTTTTACTTCACCAATTAATACCCAAGGTAATTTAATATTAATAGGTGGTGGCAAAGACTCGATCGTATCTTTATCTTTATTACAGGACGAAAAAGATCATAATTCATGTTTCTTATTCGAAAGAAATATATATCCTAAAAATATACCATCTTATCTAACAATAAAAACGGCTTTATATAACGAAAAACAAATATTAACTTTTAAAACAGAAATAGATCCTTTACTACTAGAATTAAATCACCAAGGCTTTCTTAATGGCCACGTCCCTTTTTCTTCGCAATTAGCTTTTGCTTCTTATATTATGGCTTATTTAAATAACAAGAAATATATTATAACCTCTAATGAAGCAAGTAGTAATGAAGGAAATATCATAGGTAGTAATATCAATCATCAATATTCTAAAAGTATGGAATTTGAAAACGATTTTAGAGCTTATACACTTACCTATTTTACCAAAGAAATAGAATATTTTAGTTTACTACGTCCTTTATTAGAAATACAAATAGCTAAGATTTTTAGTCATTATCCTCAATATTTTAATGTTTTTAGAAGCTGTAATCTTAGTAGTAAAAAAGAAGGAACTAATTGGTGTGGTCATTGTCCTAAATGTTTATTTATTTTTATCATTTTAAGTCCTTATATCGATCAAGAAACTTTAATTAAAATCTTTAATAAAAATTTATTAGATGATCCTTCTTTATTAGATACTTTTTTACAATTATTAGGAAAAAGTGCCAACAAACCTTTTGAATGTGTCGGAACTTATCAAGAAGTACAATATGCTTGTACTAAAACAATTGAAAAATTAAAAAAAGATAACTTACCTTTTTTATTAGATTATTTTCTAAAACATGAAAAGTTTAATCATGACGATTTAGATCATTATTGGAATAGCTATCATAATGTGCCTAAACAATATTTAAATAAAATTAGAAAAGAGTTGAATTTCGATGATCAAAAAGATAATTAATGAATTTACCAATAAAAAAATTTTGATCTTAGGTTTTGGTTTAGAAGGAAAAGCTACTTATCATTTTTTAAGAAGATATTTACCAAATATTCCTTTATATATTGCTGATCAAAATACTAAAATAATTGATGAATTAAAAGATGATCCTTATGTCCAATTTATAACAGGTCAAGCTTATTTAGATCATTTAGATAAGTATGATTTAATAATGAAAAGTCCTGGTATTACTTTAAAAGATATTGATACATCTTCTTTCCGTCATAAGATATCATCACAGTTACAAATAATTTTAAAGTATTATCATCATAAAATAATAGGGATCACCGGAACCAAAGGAAAAAGTACTACCTCTTCTCTTTTATATAATATGTTACAACAAAATAATAAAAAAACTTTATTATTAGGAAATATTGGTAAACCCTTATTTAATTATATAGAAGATTTTAATAAGCAAGATTATTTAGTTATTGAGTCATCTTGTGATCAATTAGAATTTGTTACTTATTCCCCTCATATTGCTATTATTACGAATTTTTATGAAGATCATTTAGATCATTTAAATAGTTTAGAAAATTATTATAAAGCTAAACTTAATATTACGAAATATCAAGAAAGTAATGACTATTTAATTTATTATGATGGGTCAATTAATTTACAAAATGCAATAAAAAAATTACCTATTAAAGCGCATATAATCAAAATAGGATATGATCAGCAATTAGATTTATATAGCCAAGATGGATATATTATTAGTAATAATCAAAAAATATATAATTTAAGTGAAGAAAGAAAATTAATTGGCGATCATAATACGATTAATATTATGTTATGTTTAGCTTGTGGCCTATTATTAAATTTAGATCTGGCGCAAATGAAGCTTGCTATTAATACTTTTACTCCTTTGGAACATCGTTTAGAAAAAGTGGGAACTTATAATGATATTACTTACTACAATGATGCGATTGCTACTATACCATATGCTACTATAAGTGGTATTGAAGCTTTAAAAAAAGTCAATACTTTAATTTTTGGGGGCTTAGATCGTCACATCAATTATGATGAATTTATTACTTATTTAAACAACTGCTCTATTGAAAATTTAATATGTATGCCATCAACTGGTCATAAAATTGGTAAACAAATAAAAAATAAAAAAGTTTATTTTGTTGAAACACTAGAAGAAGCCGTTAAATTAGCTAAACAAGTAACTAAAAAAAACACTATTTGTTTAATGTCGCCGGCTGCTGCTAGTTATGAATATTTTAAAAATTTTGAAGAAAAAGGAAAAAAATATAAAGAATTAGTCAAAGAAAACTAATTCTTTTTTTATTTTTAGCACATAATAATTGACTTTATTACATAATATGCTATAATCAAACAGTTACTTTTAAGGAGGTGAACGTCATTAATACCAATTTATTTTTACAAATAAAAGAAAATGATACTGAAAAACATCTTAAAGAAAAATGTTATGAATTAATGAAAATATATAGTAAACAAGAATTATTACATATAGCATCCAATCCTAGTCTATATCCTTATTTATTTATTAGTTTATATTTAGAACGCGATGAAATTGACTTTGCTTTATTAAAAAAATATTATTTGGGGCATATGTTTAAGCACGATCAGCATTTTAAAGACTTAATTAGCCAAAATCGTTTTGCTACGATCGATAAAATGTTAAATACCGATCATTCCAAACGCATTTTACTTTTAGAATATTTTATTGATACCATCGATGATGATAATATGTCTATCTTTCATTTACATATAAATGAAAACGATTATAAAAAAGTAAGTAAAACCTTAGATAATTTAACTAATTATTATATTGAAAAAAATAAAGAGCCTAAATGTTTACAATTTAAAAAATTATATAGATAAAACACTATATAATTTTTTTTAATTCATGATCCATAATAGAATATAAATAAATATTAACTGGTTTATTTAACTTAGTAGCTAAATAATCTTGATAACCATGTAATTGTTCTAAATACATAGGATCATTAATATGTTTAAGTTTATAATCGACGATTATAGCATATTTAGGATATTCTAAGATTAAGTCAATAATACCATGATGATGACCATCAATAAATTCATACTCTTTATATATTTTAGCTTTTTGAAAATCTAATCCCAAATTTAAAAAATTATTTATATAACTGTGATATTTAGGATCAATATCTTCCAAAGAAGGATTTTTAAAGTCGATCGCCTCTAACAAATAATGCATATATTCTCCAAAAGCTAATTTATTTTTAGTAGCCATATCAGTTATACCTATAAGCGTCTTAGAAAAATGCTCTTGACTTACTTCTTTACTCTCAATATTTAAAGTCTTAAAAGTAATTATTTCGTTACTCTTATTTAAATGATCTTGATAATTACTTTTTCTAATTAAAGTATAATCCTTAGTAAGATTTAAACTATTAATATCGATCTTTTTTATGTAATCTTTAATAGTAGGATAAATACTTTGTAAAATATCCAAAAAAGAACGATATTTTATTTTGATATAATCATTAAGTTCACTACAATTATCATCTTCTTTTAAATTGGTAACAAAAATCATTTTTTCCTTAGCTCTTGTTAAAGCTACATAAAAAAGTCTGATTTTTTCACTAATTTCTTCCTTAATATAATCATCTTGTAGTAAATATTTATAAATAGTATTGCTAATACCTTCATCAAAATAAGGCGTTATAATTCCATACTTATTATCATATAAAAATTTTTCATTTAACTCACGAATATTAAAACCAGCATATAATCCAGAATAATAACAAATATGATACTCTAAACCTTTGGATTTATGAATAGTCATAATTTTAACACTATTGCTACTAGTATCCACCGCATCAACTTTGATTTTATAATCATCATTTATTAATATATCTAAATATTCATAAAAATCTTTAATAGAATAACCAGCATCTTCTAAGTTAGCACTCAACTCCATTAAATATTGATATCGAAGCATTCTAAGATCAATATCTCCAATTAAAACCAGTTTAGAATATATAGCAAATTTACTAATAATCATTTCTAAGATACTTCTTGGCGTCAAATGATCATACTGCTCTACTATTTCATTAATAAGAGTCATAAGTGAAGATGTCTCATAATTATTATTTTCTAAATAATTAAATATTTCTTCATCACTATACGAAAACAAAAAACTTCTAGCAATACTCATAAAACTATATTTAAAATCTACTTGTTGTTTTTTTTCATAAGTATTAATGATTAAAGACAAAATATTTTTAATAATTAAAGTCTCCATTTCATTAGTAATAGATGTATCTGTATATTTAGTAAGGGGTATTTTGAAAAAACCAAATATTTTTTTATATAAATCAAAGTTAGTACTTCGATCCATCAAAATAACAAAATCACTATAAGTAATATCGCGAATTACCCCTTGATCCTTATCAAAAACTTGATATTTATTTTGCACTTTATTTAATATATCCTGGGCAATAATAAATATTTCTATCTCTTCTTTAGTAAAAGATATATTTTTATCATACTGATAGTTTAAAATTTCAAAATTATTATTTTGCCCTGTATTTCCTTGTTCTAGATAAGTATTATTACCGAAAATCATCTGATGGGTTTTTATATAATTAGCACCACCTATATCATCATTCATAATTAAATTAAAAATCCAATTAATATTATCAAGAACTTCTAAACGAGAACGAAAATTCTTATTAAGATCTATTTTATAACCACCATCATTTTCTGAATAATGATCATATTTATTTTTAAAAATATAAGGATTAGCATTACGGAAACGATAAATTGATTGTTTAATATCACCAACCATATAAACATTATTATTTTCAATTAAAGAAATAAACTCTTCTTGTAAATCACTAGTATCTTGATATTCATCAACTAATATTTCTTTAAAATAATACTTTATCTCATTACGAACTTCTTCATTTTCTTTAACAATTTTAATAGCTAATTTACTAATATCCGTAAACTCATATAAACTATGGATATCTTTCCATTTATTTAATATTTTATCTAATTCTAAAATAATATTAATAATTACTTCAACATAATCCTTAGTTAAATAAATAGCTTTTTTAATATCGTCTTCATCTTTAAAAGTTAATATTTTCGTAACATCTTCGATAATCTTTTTTATTTCTTCTTTTATTTTTTTACTCTCTTCACCACTATTACGAGGTAATTTAGGTAAATTAACATTAATATTATTTAAAATTTCAGAATAATTATCAGCATTTAATAAATTAGTTAAACTATCATAAACCATAGTTAAATAATTACTGTCAACTAATAAAGATAGTTCATCAACTTTTGGTTTGATATTTTTAATTTTCTTTTTTAAAAGATCAATATATTTATTAATATGTATATTAATATAAGAATCATTAAAATGTTCCGTAATATAGTTTTCTAAATATTCTTGTTTATTATATTTTAAATCTAATTTAGAAGATAATAAAATAATGGCTTTCTTAATTTCTTTATCATCTTTGATACAAAAAGTCTTAATTAAATTTAAAAATAAAGGATCTTTTTTAGTATATAATTCATCAAAAATATTATCTAATATTCTTTTTCGTTCTAAGTACATAACGCTTTCATCTGTTATTGCAATATGACTAGGAATATTAAGTAAATAATGATATTTTTTGACAACTTTTAAAGCATAACTATCAAAGGTTGTAATATAACTACTATCAATATATTCTAATTGCTTAGCTAATTCTTCTTTCTCGGCTATTTTTTTACGGATGCGTTCTTTCATTTCAAAAGCGGCTGCTTTGGTAAAGGTTAAAATTAATAACTCATTAACATTAACACCATCTTGGATTTTACGTAATACCCTTTCTGATAAAACAGCTGTTTTACCACTACCTGCTCCTGCTGATACTATAATATTACTTCCTTCTTTGGCAATTGCTTCTTGTTGTTCAGCTGTCCATTTAGGCATTATTTTCACCTCCTAAGAAAGAAAAGTCCTTATATTCTTTTAAATTAACAACATCTTCTTCTTTCATATAACACAAATCTTTATATTTACAAAATTGACACCCTACTAAATCTTGCCCAATACGTTTAGGATTAATAACAAAATGAGCATTTAAAATGTCTTTTATCGCATCATTTATTTTTTCATTAACTAAATCAATTAATAAAGAAATTTTTTCATCTTCAATAACCTTAGCATAGTAAGAAAAGCCATTACTAGTTGTTTTCATACTCTTAATAAAATCACTATTTTCATACCCAGGATCAAAACGAGCTAAATTATTAACATCAGTAGTACTATAACCATATAGTTTTAAATTGTCTCTTTTTTGTTCTTGATAAGTTTTCTTAATATTTCTAGTTATTTCACCATGCAATATTTTTTGTAAATAAAAGCCAACAAAATTAGGATTACCAAATAACGTACTATATTTAACCAAATATAAATACACTGGCAACTGCATATCAATGCCATATATAACATTAAATAAATTAGTATTAGGATTTCCTGTCTTATAATCCACAATGGCAATTAAACTCTTGCCATCTACTTCTTTATACATAATCTTATCAACTATACCAACAAAATCAACATCAATATTTTTAAATTTTTGATTAGTAACTATTCTTTGCTCCAACATATAATTAGTTAATCCTGTTTCTTGATGTAATCTTTTTACTTCTTCAATAATTAACTTTAACTCATCTTTTAACTTAATCAAAAAAAATTGCTCATTAACTAATAAATCTTTATCTTTAAGATAATTATTCCATTCATCATCAAAAGAAAAATCATCTTTTAAAGCTTGGGACAAAATATAATGAAATAAATTACCAATAAAAGTTTGAAACGTTTCTTCATATTTATTTAATTTTAAAATATTACTAATATAATAACGAAAAGCACAACGATAATAGTTATCCAAAGATGTATATGACAAAGTTAATTTATTATTTAATTTTCTCATTAAAGAATTAACATTAATACCAGTAAATTTATTATCATATGTCATATAAGGAATAGTAGTACTACTATAATATTTATTTAATTGTGGATTCATAGTGTCATATTTTATTAATTCATCTAACATATTACCTAACGTTATTTTACTATATTCAAAGGAATAACTAGTATCTCGTTCAATTACATTAACTTTCATATTTAATTCTTTAATCAAATTAGCAGGATAAAAAACATCCGCAATACTTTTTAATTTATAAGAAATATTAATATTATTAATACTATTTAACTTATTAATATAAGCTTTTTTTATATAAGTGTTTTTTACATCAGTTGTATCTAGTAATAACTCTTTTTTTAAATTATCACTAATATAATCTTCATCTTGATAAATAATTGGACTATTACCTTGATTAAAACTCATAACAAAAACATATTCATCTTCATCAAATTCATATTCCATAAAAGGAACTATTTCCAATTGTTTTTCAAAGTGTTTGGCATCATTTTTAATATTTTTTAACGAATAAATAAGGGCTTCTTTAATGGAAGGATAAGAAAAGGATAAGCCTACATATTTATTGCATATATTAATAATTTGATTATATATACTATATTCACTTTTATCATCAATTTGTTCATATGTTGTAATCACATCATCTAGGCTTTTACTTTCTTCTAAAATATTGATAAATCTTTTAACCACATGGCTAGATGTAAGTATTGATGTATCTTTTATAAAAAGAGGAAGATGATAAAAAGCAGCTAAGGTTTTTAAAGTATGATTATAGCTATCATCAATATTAGTTATTTTGATTTTATTTATATCAATTCCATTTTCTATTAATCTAGCAATCCTGCTAAAAACAAAATTAACTTCATCAAAAATACTATTAGCTTCATAAACCGTTAATTCTTTATTAGGGAAGATATCTTGCTCTATGATTGTTACATTTGGTAGTGCTAATAATAACTTATGATCAAAACTATCTAAATAAGAAGATACTACGACGATATTTTTATTTTTTATAAACAAAGGAAATAAGACATCATACTTTAAAAGATTGTTCGCAATTAATTCTTTTTTTAAACTTTTTAAAAAATTTAACTTAGGACTAGTATAT
The DNA here is from genome assembly GCA_947628525.1 of uncultured Bacilli bacterium. GTDB lineage: Bacteria > Bacillota_I > Bacilli_A > RF39 > UBA660 > RGIG3091. Next base: position 10,276 of record CANRAE010000011.1, on the reverse strand, counting down.
TCTTCGACTTCATCTACATAATACATATTATCAATAAAGGTTTTACTAACTTCATATTTATAATGATAAGTATCCATTAAATATAAAATAGCATCTTCATCATAATCGAAAAGCAAATGTTTTTTTAATTCCATCATACTATAAATTTTAACATTTACTAAGTGTTCTTTTTTATTCAAAGCCTTTAATACTTTTTCTTTACTAGCATTAGGTACAATTAACAAAGTATTATCCGTTAATTCATTTATAAAATTCATTGTATCACAACCTTTAATCTATAAATATTTTAACATTTATCACCAGTGATGTAAATTATCAAAAGGCCATAAAAAAAAAGAATGAACTTAATCATCCTTTCTATCTTCTACCTTTTTTATGTTTCTCCAAAGCTTTTTCTACTCTTTTTAATTCTAAATCTTTACTAATTTTAATAGGTGTCTTTTCGCGTATATTTATTAAAATAGTTGAAATAATAAAAGCTATTAGAGGAAAGATAAAATGTAAATTAAAGAATAAAGAACATAGTGATAAAACAATAGTTGCTATACAACACACAATAATAATACTTCTTAATATCTTTCTTTTCTTTAAATTTTTAATATTTTGATCATTAGTTAATTTTTCCATATCCATCCTCAAATTTTAAAAGACAAAATAAATTACTAAAAAGCCAATTATACATATCAATATAAAAGCAATAATTGGAGCAAAAGATGTTTTTCCTGATTCTTCGTTATAGTTATTTTGGTTAGTTGGATAAGTACCTAATGTTTTAGCATATTGTTTATTGTTACTATAAGCATTTGTCTCTTGCTTTTCTTCGTTATTACTAAAAGTATAAGCGGGGTTAGCACCGTTTTCATTAATAACATTAAAGTTATCAAAAGAGCTAGCTGCTTTGGGAACGACAAAATTATCAAAAGCCTTTTTTGGAATAATAACAGTATTTTCACTATCGCCATTTAACCTAACATATACACTATTGCCATCAGGTGTTGGACGAGCCTCCATCGAGTTAGCTTCTTCATTTTCAAAGAAATTATTTATTTCTTCGATTCCATCTTGCCCTGCTGTAACATGACGATTGTTATAATTAATATCTATTTGACTAGGGTCAGGTATGCCATCAATAGAAGCATTATATTCATTGAAAATATCTTTGGTAGGATCAATTTTTAGTCTATCAACATCATTAACATTAACAGCTGCTTTTTCAAGTTTAGAACCATCGACTACTTCACTAGTGATTTCCGTTAATCCTCCACCTATATTTTTGCCAGCTTCATACCCTAAACTTTCAGCAATTTTAGAAGCTTCATCATGATTAGCATTAATGTAGTACTTATTTTCACCATTAACATTGGCGTAAACTATTTTATTATCACCAATTTCTGCTTCGCCATTATGAAATTGATTTTTGATATTTTGTAACTCTGCCGGCATCTCTTTTTTATAATTTCTATTTTCATCAGTATTTTTCAATAATTCTTCAATTTGACTAAACATTTCATAACTACGTTTTTTCTTTTCTTCTGGTGATAAACTGTGATCAGTAAGAGCAATAGTTAACATTTCTTGACCAGTTGATTCTACTTTGGATAAATTAACATCTACCCCTTTAATAGTATTTCTTTCACCAGCTTGATGCATATTTAACAATAAATTGTCAATATAAGCATTACTTTTAGGATCTAATTGAATAGATATACTAGGATCACCTTTATTTCCTATTTCGCTATCTACGATAGTTAATCCCCTAGCAACAGCAAAACCTGAAATAGCGCCAACTAACAAAGCTTGATTTTCCAAAGGATCTTCATCCACAGGAAAAGAAACTGCATCAACTTGTTCATCTTCAATCGTATCAGGTGTTACATTTTGAAGTTCTGGTTGCTTAGGTTCAAGTTCTGGTATATCTTCTTGATACTTTTCTTTTTCTTCTGGGGCAATTATTTGATCATTAGTAACAATAATATCATTTAATTCATCACGAATCATAGTTGGAACTGCTTCATTGTGTACTATATCAATCAATATATCACGTATTTCTTCAAAAGGAAAATCTTTTAAAGTTGTCAAAACATCTTTGATATTGCTACCATTTACTTGCCCCATAGAAAGCATCTTTTTAATATCTTCCAAAGTATATAACATCATATCACCTCTCTACTATAAATACATAATATCATACTTTCTAAGAAAAAAACATTAGATTTATCAAAAAAACTAAAAAAATTAATATCCCAGCGTCCTTCTAATCGTTTTTAACTTACTTATACCTCTATTTTGCTCGGCAATAATTCTTTAAGCAACTACTTTTAACCTAGGATCAATCTTATATTTCAATAAATTTTGACACATTAATATAGCCCCAAAAGATAGAATCATCGCACTAATAGTGTGGTGTTTTTTTATAACTAAATAAGCTAGCAACGTGCTGAGTACTCCCAGCACGTTTAATACACTCATTTTGAAAGGCTAAACTTTAACTATGAAAACAACTTCAATTTTTAAGAAATATCGCAAAAAATTGGCTATCCATTTTTGACTATCCATTCGCCTTTTTTAGTAGCACCAATTCTTTCAATTAATCCTTTTTCTATAAGTGTTTTTATATTTCTTTGAACAGTTCTAATATTAATACCTAATAATTTTGACAATGTCTCTTGTGTAATAGTCGGTGAATCTAACATTAAATTAATAATTGATTTTTGAGTTTCAGTTAATTCAGCAATTTCTTTCGCTTCTTCTCTAAATTTATCTGTTAATTTAACTTTAAATTCATTTCTTACATCTTCAATTACATTTATCATAATTTTACCTCCTGATTCTTGTAATCTAATTATGCCATGCCGTAAGAAATGTCGCAAGAAAATTATTAAAATTCCTTGTAATTTCCTAATATTTTCACGGTGTAAATTTTTAGTGATATGATTATTTGTCGTAAGAAATATCGCAAAAAAATGTTGTAAGAAAGCATTATCGTTTTTCTAGTATTTTCCTAGTAAATTTCCTAATAAAAGCTGCTATTTTAGGGAGTACATTTTTAATTTAGATTAATATAATCAATAATCATAATATACCAATTTCTTTGTTCCCTATCTTTTACTTGATCCATAATAGCTGTAATTGAAGTCCAAGATAATTTTGCAAGGACTCCTTGCAAAAATTTATCGTTCTCAAATTCACTAGCAACTTTTGCATATATTTTAAGTCTCTCGCGGACATTCCTTTTAAACTTGAAAATTTTATTTTTATATCTCTTGCTAAAATAAATGAAGATCCCATTTATTATTCTCAATTTATTTTGTTGTTTTTTTTTTACTTGATAATTTGACTTACATTCATTTAACAATTTTTATGTGTATATAACATTTTTGATCACGAATAGTCAATTTTATCTTTACTTATCAACTATTGTTTTACATTTAGTACACATAAGCATTCAACATGATAAGTATTAGGAAACATATCAGCTATAAAAAATTGCTTAATCGTATAACAATTCAATAAACTTTTTAAATCTCTAATTAAAGTTACCGGATTACAAGACATATAAATAATATCTTTTGGTTTTATTTTCAAAATACTATTAAGACTCTTTTGATCAAGACCACTTCTTGGTGGATCAACAATTATTAAATCAATGTCTTTAAACTCATCTATTCTATTTTCAACTTTATCACAAATAAAAGAAACATTATCTTTATCATTAATCACCTTATTATAATTAGCATCATTAATAGCTTCCTTTACCACTTCTATACCAATTACTTCCTTAACATAATTAGCAATAACAATACTTATAATACCCACTCCGCAATATAGATCTAAAACCTTATGATAATTATTAAGAGCTATATAATTAATCATTTTTTCAAATATTTTACTACTCATTTTATTATTAACTTGAAAAAAAGAATGAAGAGATATGCGAAAATCATTACCTAATATATTATCCATGACATAACCATTTCCTTTAATTACTATATCATTTAAATATATAACGGCCACATCACTAAATTTCTCCAATAATAAATTCTTATCAATATTCCCTTTAATAGCTAATAATAACTTATCATGAGATCTAATAACAACTTCAAAAATATCGCTTTCTAAAACCAAAGACTTAATGCGTAATAACAATTCATTAATTTCTTCCTTAGCAATTACACACTTATCTATTGGTACTAAAACATTACTTTTTTCTATATAATAACCTATCTCCTTATCTTTAACATGTAATGTTACTTTATTACGATAAGATAAATTATGATCACTTAATACTTCCGTTACATCAAGATCCATCTTTAAATTTCTTTTAAAAAGATCAATAATCTTTTTTCTTTTTAAAGCTAGGCTATCTTGATAAGGAATATCTATTAAAGGACAACCACCACAAAGATCACTATAAGGACAAATACCTAAACGCTTTACTTTCTTAATATAAGCAATGACTTGACCACAACTATAATTTTTACTATCCTTAACTATTTCAATCTTAACAATATCACCAGGTAACGTCTTAGGAACAAAAACTACTTTACCATCTATTTTAGCAATACCTCTTGCAAAATAATCTAATTCATAAATCTCAACTGTGTACATATTTACCAACCTTTTCATTATCTACTTAAATTATATCACGTATAGTAAAATTAAAAAGATAAATTAGTATAAAAAAAAATCTCCTACCAATAATATAAATATGGGAGGATATCATGCAACAAATAATAAATAAAATAAAAGATAAATGTGGAAAAAGTGATGATTTAGTAATTAGATCAATTAAAATCAAAGATCAAGATATAACCCTTATCTTTAATGAAGTACTTTGTGATGGATCAGATATAAATGATTTTATTTTAAAAGATATATCCCAATTAATTATTAATAATAACGATCATAATTTATATTCTTTATTACTAAATACTATTAATGGTAATAATGTTAAAGAATTAACTTCATTAGAAGAAGTGATCGATCATCTTTTTAAAGGTTTTTGTATCATTTTGTTAGAAAATAAATTTATAGCCGTGGAAATGAAAGCTTCACTAGATCGCGGAATTAATAGTACTGATAGTGAAGTAGCTATTATTGGGCCAAAAGATAGTTTTAATGAAAATTTTAATACTAATGTAGGTTTAATTAGAAGAAGATTACGTACTAATGAACTTTATTTAAAAACGATGTTTATTGGTCAAAGTAGCAATACTAAAGTTGGTATTTGTTATATGAATAATATTGCAAGTAGTAAATTAGTTCAAGATATCATAAAAAAATTAGAACAAATCAATATTGATGGTATTATCGATTCAGGATATATTCGTGAACGGATCATTAAAAAAGATCCTCTTTTTCCTACTATTAATATAACGGAACGACCTGATACTGTATCCCAAGCTCTTTTAGAAGGCAAAGTAGCTATTGTGGTTGATAATTCACCATATGTATTAATTATCCCTACTTTCTTTATTGATTTTCTGCATACACCTGATGATTATTATCAAAAAGCAATTAATACTACTTTTATCAGAATAATTAGATTATTAGCTTTTATAATTGCTATTTTTTTACCAGCTTATTATATAAGCATTACTACTCATAATACCTCTTCTATCCCCACTAATTTGTTACTTAATTTCACATCACAACGCTTAACTGTTCCTTTTCCTGCTTTTATTGAAGCCTTAATTATGATTATAAGTTTTGAAATATTACGCGAAAGTGATACAAGGATTCCTTCTAAAATGGGAACATCAGTATCTATTCTTGGTGGCATTGTAATAGGAGACGCCGGAGTAAGTGCTGGTATTATATCCCCTATTATGATTATTGTTATTGCCATAAGTGCTATCTCTGGTTTAATTTTTACTAATAATGCTTTAACTTCTACAATTAGATATTATCGTATTATTTTATTAATCATGGCAACTTTCTTTGGCCTTTTTGGACTATTTATTGGCCTTTTATTGTTAATAATTAACATGTGTAGTATTACATCTTTTGGTTTTCCTTATCTTGCCCCTATTTCCCCTTTAATAAAACCGGAAATGAAAGACGCGATTGTAAGAGTCAAAAAAAATAAAATAGATAAAAGGAATCCTCTTTTAGCTAAAAAAAATATCATTAGAGGTCGATAAAATGAAATATTTAAAACTATTGATCATCACCTGTTTATTATTATTAACAACTGGATGTGTTAGTTATATGGAATTAAATGAATTAGGAATTATTGATATGATCTTAATTGATAAAGATGAGCAAAATTATATAATTACCATTAATATGTTAATACCTAATGAAAATGATTTAGATAATAACAAAACATATACTGCTAAAAATACATCGATCGATGAATGTTTAAATGATCTATATTTAGAAACTAATAAAAAAATTGCTTTTTCACACTTAGAACTTATGGCGTTAACTCCTAATATTAGAAAACAAGAAATGAAGGAAATTATGAATTTATTTCTCAATCGCGTTGATGCTAGAAACACATTTAGTACTATTATAGTAGAAGATCCCCAAAATCTTTTTAATTATAACCAAAAAGATATAAACGAATTATTAACTATTAATCATGAAGAATATGGTTTAGCAAGTATCAAACAATTTGATAGTATTATTAAAGATATATTAGAAATGAATATAAGTTATATTCCTCTTATCAATATTCTTAATGAACCAATTATACAAGGTTATCAAAGTATTTATAGTAAAAATCAAAAACTATCCCAAGAAGAAAGCTTCGGACTAAACTTTATAACCAATAATATTAATCAATCACATATTAATATAAATAATATTGGTTACAAAATAAATACTTCTAACACTAATATAACAGTCAATAAAAATAAAATTAATATTCATATTAACACTACTTATCAAATAATTACTAATAATACAGAAATAACTGATAATAAGCAAATTAAAAAACTATTAAATGCATATATCCAAAAACAAATAGAGGCTTTTACCAATAATCAAAATAACTATAATTATTTCTTATATTTAATTAAAAAATATCAAAATGACTATTATCAAAAAAATAAACCAATAAAACCTCTATTTAATATCCAAATACAATCGACACCCATTAATAATTCTAATATAAAAGGAGGAAAGCTATGAATAACGATAGTAAAATATCACCTTTTGGACTAAGCATTATGAGTACTTTCTTATATCGTTCTTTTTATGTATTAGGACTATTAAACTTAATTATTTCTATTGCTATGGAAGATACTATTATAAGTATTATTATAGGTTCTATTATTAGTTTAATTTTCTTATTTAGTTATTTATATTTAAATAATACTTTAAAAAATCTTAATATCTTTGAAAAAATAAATACTACTTTTCCTAGAATAATTTCTTGTTTCTTTATTGTTTTATTAATTATTTGTAGTACTATAATTGCTAGTTTTACTCTTTATAATTTATCTTTATTTATTAATTATAATTTATTAAATGATATTAATATTGTTCCTATTAGTATCTTACTTATTTTATGTATTACTTATCTAAGTTGTAAAGGAATTAATGCTGTAATAAGATGTAGTGGTATTTTAATTTTTATTTGGCTTTTTTTAGTTATAATTTCTTTATTAACATTAATAAATTATAGTAATCCTCTTAATCTATATCCTTTTTTTATTAATAAAGAAACATCTATTATTACAAGTAGTATTTATTATAGTCTTTATACAATAATGCCTTTATTTATGCTGTTAATAATTCCCAAAGAAAAAGTCGAAAATAATCATAAATTAAATAAATATATGATAACTTTTTATATTATTAATGCCATTTATTTATTGCTTAATACTATTTTAATTATTTCTATTTTAGGTTATAAATTTAGTAGGGTTTTGAATTATCCAGAAATAATTGTTTTACAAAAAGTATCACTTTTAAATTTTATTGAAAGAATTGAAGATTTATTATCATTTAAGTTAATGTTTGATTCCTTTATTTTATTAAGTGTCATCATTATATATATTAAAGAAGGTATTATAGCTACTTTTAGGATAAATAATAATCATAAATTAATTTTATTGATCAGTTTAATTATCATAATTATAAGCTTTTACTTACATATAACCAATATAAAAAGGTTATTACCATTTATTCTGATAATATTAATAATTCATTTACTTTTATTAATATTTATCAAAAACAAACGTTAAATAACCTTTATTAATACTAATTAACAATATAAGGACTAGATGCTGTACCATTACCACTAGTATATATAGTACCACTTTTTAAAGTTATGACCGGTCTTACACCTTTAGTTGTTTCAACACCAGAGCCAGTAACTTGACCAGTACCACTAACGTACCATACTCCTGTACCATGAGTATCTGTCATCATTAAATCAGATGGCGACATTGTCCAGTAAGGTTGGCCAGTATATAAATAATAATTACTATTATCTAAAAAGTTACCTCCTGCTAAGTAAACTTCATCAACCGTTAATAAACCAACTGGATATTTTAATTTGCCATTACCTTTACTAGTTGATACGGTAAACTTATCTATTGCTCTTGCTTTACTAGTCGAAGTAAGAACTCCACAACGCATTCCACAGAAAACTAAACCAGTCTCTAAATCACCATCATCATCCCAACCGCCATAATCATATACATTACGATCGGCAATATACTGTGCATCTTCTAATTTACTAGTATATGCTGTCATTTTAGAAGCATACCATGTATTTTCAATATAATTTTTGATAAGAGAATTAGTAGAATTATTAAACATCTCATTTAATACCGTTTTAGGAGTTTTACCACCACTAAGGTTTAAATAATAATAATCGTTGTTAATTTTTCGAAAATAGAATCCTACAGTAGTTGTAGTAGAAGAAGATTTAAGGTGTTGTGTATAGTGGTGGGTATTATCCGCTCCTACTTTAGTTGATTTTAAAGTATATTTATTATTACTGTAAGTATACCCAGTTCCAGCATAGTGCCCATTTCCATAACTTTTCAAAACATTGTACTTATACACACTACCGCTGTACATATAACCAACATCAGCAGCTTCGTCATGAGTTGTATTAAAAGCAATAGAAGTTAATTGTGTAGCCGTTCCTGTATTATTACATGTACCACTACTTGACTTAGTTCCATTATAAATTAATTTAATACCCCCACCAAAAGTTGTTCTTACAATCTTCCAACAGTAATTAGCAAAGATAACATTGTTATTTTTTACATTACCGCGATAAAAATAGACACTACTTTTTCCAGCCTTAAAATATTCATTAATATGATAAACACCATTTCCATTTGGTTTTGCATTAAAACTCAAGTCAAGTGTTGCAGAATCTTGAACACCATTTGACATTAAAATTTCACTAACTAAATTTTTCTTAACAGCACTTTTTTTCACAATAATAACGGGAATAACGGCACGTTCTTCGTCAGGTAAACAAACATTTGGCCCATAATCTGCCGTAGATAATTTATAATCCCACGGGATCTCTTGCCCATCATTAGTTAAAGACAAATAATATTTTGATCTAACCGTAGAAGGATTAACAGAATTAGTACAATTAATTTCATCTTTATGCAAATCGTTTTTATCCATAAGCCATCGTGAATAATAACTCATAGAAGTTACATTCTCATCAAAGTAATAAACTTCATCTATATAATTGTCATACCAACTTTTCTCGATATTAGTAAACTCATCGGATGTTAATAACCTAGTGCTAAGACCAGTTGTATTACCACCTGAACTAGAAAGAGAACTTCTTATTTTAGGTAAAAAAGTATTTTCCAAGAAATAACCTACATTGGTACTTGAAAACTTATTATAATCACTACTTCCACTTGAATCAAAAGCTCTTTTATATTCATTACCATGAGCATATGCTGTGATATTGCCATTTGCATCAATAGGATAAATACTCACCAAAGAAACCAAATCCTCGGCAGCCCCTGTATCTTTGGTTACCCACCATTTATTCCCATCGACAGTCTCGACATATTGTCCTACTCTAAATACTTCATAGCTACCAGTACTAAAACTTGTACCATCTTTATTATTTGAGCCACTAGTAGGAGCATCTTCAATATAATTAAAAGTAACCATATATGTAACATTGTAATTAGTTTCAGAAGAACTACGAGGTACTAATTTAATAGTAAAAATAGCAGATCTCTGAAAACCTAATGTGGTCATAACCTCACCATCTAAATTATAAGGGCCACTTAGAGTATAAGGTACAGCTTCGCCATTTTCACTAATGACATCA
>CANRAE010000010.1 GCA_947628525.1 uncultured Bacilli bacterium | reverse complement strand
AATTTAGCCCATTTAGCAATACCAAGATAATCTTCTAAATAACTATAATATTGATATTTACCATTAATCTTCTTTTTAGATTTATAATAAGTTTTATTAAAAGTAATTAAACCAAGAGAAGTAATTAAAGTACGAGGTCTAGTTTGTTGAACATAATACAGCTCCTTTCTTTGCTTAGAATTTTTATATTCCAAATCTAGATATTCCAAAATTTCCTTTAAAATATCCAAATTAAGGGAATTAGTAGAAACAGAAATATTATGTTCAAGTTCATGTAGGAAAAGTTTATTATCTAAAATTTGATTTAAGTGGTTAACAAAACTGTTAAATAATGATATTATATTCATTGAGAAAACAACTCCTTAAAACCTTTTAAGCTTAGAGCTTTTATTAAAGGTCTGTTTATTTTTCGATAAATTAATTATATAACAGTTTTAAATTTTTGAGTGTTTTCTCTTTTTTTTATATAATTTTATATTTTCCCACATCTAGTTTACTACATCATTAATAAGTATATTTTTGCTATTGATACTTCAAAATGTTATAATTTAATATATCAAAACTTATATAAAACAAAAAAGGAATGGTGTCATATGAATAAAAAGCAAAATTTAATAAAAAGAATTTATCAAATGCTAAATACACGTCAAAAGATTAATTTTATTATCATAGTAATTATAATGATAATATCTGCTCTTTTAAGTCAATTATTACCATTATCAATTGGTCAATTAACTGATGATATTTTGCGTCAAGAAAATTTATCATTTGGAAAAATTGTTCCTTTTTTGCTATTTATATTAATTGTAACTGTCTTTAATGAAACTATTAAAGTTATTCGTCGAGTTATAGTCGAAGATACTTGTACAAGATGTGAAAAAAATGCTAGATCTATGGCTGTTTCTTCTCTACTACATGCACCTCTTTCATATTTTAAAGAAAATATGACGGGAAATATTCATGGTAAATTAAATAGAAGCTTAGATGGCACAATTAGATTGTTAAAATTATTGTTTATGGATTTTGCTCCGGCAATATTTAGTGGTATCGCAGCCATTATCGTTATTTTTTCTAAGTTACCGTTTTCTTTATCCATGATGATGTTATTAGTTATTCCTATTGGTGTAATTATTGTTTTAAGACAAATATCTACCCAAAAAGGAATTCGCGTAGAATTAATGGAAGAAAAAGCTTCTATGGATGGAATAATGGTTGAATTAATAAATGGTATAGAAGTAATAAGAGTTACTAATAACGCTAACAAAGAAGTAGATAGATTTACAGATAAGTCTGAGTATTTAAGAGCCAAAGAAATGAAACATCATAAAGCTATGGCTTTTTACGATTGTTGGAAATTCATTAATGAAGCAGTATTTACTGTATTAGTAATTGGTATTTCTTCTTATTTAGCAGGTGAAAATATTATAAGTGTCGGTACTGTACTAACGGCTTATTTATGTTTTACCCAGTTAACTACCCCACTTCGCGAATTACATCGAATATTTGATGAATTATCTGAGTCAACTATACTTGCCAGAGAATATTTTAATATCATCGACTTAGAAAGAGATTTTTCATACAAAATAAAAGCAAATGATAGCAACACTATTAATTCAAAATCATTTATTCATATTGAAAATGTAGATTTTTCATATAAAAACGATAGTAAAAAAATTATTAGCGATTTAAATTTAGACATTAATCAAGGACAATTCATAGGTATTGCTGGTCCATCTGGCTGTGGTAAATCATCTTTAATCAAATTATTAACTAAATTAGAAAAAAATACTGCTGGGCAAATTACAATCGATGGTCAAAATTTAGAAAATTTATCCCGTAAAAACATATCTGATATGATTGCATTAGTTCCACAAAATCCTTTCCTTATAGCAGGTACTATTAAAGAAAATATTTGTTATGGAATGCATAAAAAAGTTAGTGATAAAGAAATAAAAGAAGCAGCAAAAAAAGCATATATTGATAGTTTTATAGAATCTTTACCTAATGGTTACAATACTATTCTTTCAGAAAGTGGTAATAATTTATCAGGTGGACAAAGACAAAGAATAGCAATTGCTCGAATATTTTTAAGAAAACCTAAAATTTTAATATTAGATGAAGCTACTAGTGCCTTAGATAATACATCAGAAAAATATATTCAAAAACAAATAGAACAATTACAAACGGAAAATAACACATCTATAATATCTATTGCCCATCGATTAACAACCCTACAAAATTGTGATGTAATATTAGTTTTTGAAAATGGAAAAATTGTTCAAAGAGGTAAATATCAAGAATTAATTGAAACTCCTGGAATCTTTCAAGATATGTATAATGGCAAAATAAAGTAAATTATAATTATTTATAAACACTTTCGGTTAAATCTTTAACAGCTGTTAAAATATATGATATTTTATACCATGTTTGATAATTCGCTTCTCCTGTCATGGTTAAATCAAAAACATCCTGAAAAGTACTAACAGCATTAGCTGTACTGCTATCATAAAACCCCGAAGGATTTTCGATTATAGGAATTCCTGGATAACTAGATCGAATATAATTTAGAGCATTTTGTAATAAATAAACATCAATACTACAATCTCCTTCTTTTAAAGTTTCAGTAAATGAATAAGGATAATTTGCTACTACCTCTGCTTCATAGATATTAATATTATTACCATAATAATATCTTAAAATTTCAAGAGCACTATAACCATTATCACCTAGTTCTTTGGATCCCCATTGACTTAAATAACCTTCTTCATTAGTATCACTGCGATAATGAGCTAATAAAGGTTCTAGACGAATGCCACTTCGTATATACTTATTAAAAATTTCATCAACTATTTTAGATATTGGTTCAAAAATAGTACCATTTCTTGTATATTTTTGATCATAAATAGTACTAGACGTAATTGTAAAATTATATCCCCTACTTTTATACCATTCTGTATATATTCTGTTTAAAGTAAAAGATATGATAGCTAAAACATTAGCTTTAATGGTCTCTTCTGGCCAAGTGCTATATATTTCACTAGAAGCCACATTTTTAATATAATCAATAAAAGGAACTGTATAATTCAAAGCATTATTATTACTAGGAATTCCATCATGAACTACTATATTAGTAGGAATTACTACTTCTTTTAAAATAATAGGTGCTATACCATTATTAGGTTCATTATCATCGTTATTATATTTATATCTTCCCCAAAGAGCATTAGGAGTAATGGATTCCGTTACTTCTTGTTGTCCATCATCAATAGAATTTAAATAAACATTTTGAATAGAAGTTATACCATCAAATATTTGAACTCCTTCAATAGTAGTTTGAATAAGACCAATGGCTTCAACTACAATATTATAAGTTTCATATGGTCTTACTTCATATTGTTCATTTTCAGAATATCTTTTATTAACGGTATCTAAACTAATTAATTCGGTTTCACCGTTTTCATTAGTAGTCGTTTGATAAATTTCTTGATCACCTTTCTTAATAAGGATTTTAGCATTTTTTACCGGATTAGCAATACTGCCACTATATACGTTTATTTTTAAATACCCAATATTCATAAATTCACCTCTTTATATTATATATAATATCTTAATGATTAATGAATATAATTAATTAGGTGATGTTATGAATGTTATGTTAATGTTTGGTGATATTGGGGATGATGTTAAAATCTTACAAGAAAAGTTAAAAATCTTAGGTTTTTATCATGGTTTTATTACTGGTAGCTTTGAAGCAGCAACTTTGGAAGGAGTTAAAGCTTTACAACAAGCATATGGCTTAAATGTAACGGGAGTAGTTGATGAAAATACTTGGAATTTGTTATATGAATTAACTTCACCAGCAATAGCACCAATTAGTATATACCCTACTCTTAGTTATGGTGAACAAAATCAATATGTAACTGATTTGCAAACGAAATTAAAAACACTTTTATATTATTCTGGTAGTATTAATTCGGTTTTTGATTTAGAAACAGAAAATGCCGTCAAAAGATTACAAATGAATAACGATATTACCGCTAATGGAATTGTCGATAGTACAACCTGGAATGTTATTAATACTTTATATGGTAATTTAAATAGTTGCGTTACTGATACTAATAATAATAGTAATAATAATTATATTTCTTACACTGTTAAAAATGGCGATACTTTGTATGCTATTGCTAGACAATATAATACTACTGTTGATGCGATTAAAAGTCTTAATAATTTAACTAGTAATACTTTATATCCCGGCCAAATATTAAAAATACCAAGGGCTAATAACAGTAATAATTATATTTCTTATATTGTTAAAAGTGGCGATACTTTGTATGCTATCGCTAGACAATATAATACTACTGTTGATACGATTAAAAGTCTTAATAATTTAACTAGCAATACACTATACCCAGGGCAAATACTAAAAATACCAAGTGCTAATAACAGTAATAATTATATTTCTTACACTGTTAAAAGTGGCGATACTTTATATGCCATCGCTAGACAATATAATACTACTGTTGATGCGATTAAAAATCTTAATAATTTAACTAGTAATACTTTATATCCTGGGCAAATATTAAAAATACCAAGGGCTAATAATAATTATATTACTTATATAGTAAATAGTGGCGATACTTTATATGCTATTGCTAGACAATATAACACTACCATAGATACTATCAAAAGTCTTAATAATTTAACCAGTAATACTTTATATCCTGGCCAAGTTTTAAAACTTCCAGTATAAAAAAATAGAAGTTTCTATAAAACTCTATTTATCTAAGAACATAACATAATATTCTTCATAAGTTATATTATGTTCTTTTATATAAGTTGCTATTTCTACTCCTACATATCTAAAATGCCATGCCTCATTTTTATAACCAGTAATGGCTTGCTTATCTTCTGGATATCTTAATATAAAGCCATATTTATAGGCATTATTTAGCATCCACGTATATTCTGGGGAAGATCGAAAAGTATTGTAATCACGCGAAGCTACATCTAAGGCTAAACCGGTCTGATGCTCAGAATAACCAGGTAATGCTACATAATTATCGACATAATTTTGACCATATAAATTAAAGTAAACATTATATATATCCTGTTGATCACTATAACTACGATAGGCGGAATTAGCTAATATATACTTTCCTTCCTTTAAAGCACTATCACACATATTTTCAAAAGCAACTTGGGCTACTTTCGACAAATATTGAGTTACATTACCTTTGGTACAACTACTTTTGATAGCTGTTAAATTTTCTGGTTCAAAACTTTCATCTAATTTATTATATTTATTGGCTAATACTTGCTCACTGAAATCTTTAATAACATTAACATCTTCATACAATTCTTTATCTAATCCAATATTAACCGCTACTACTGTATCTTTATAATCCCCATAGAAATAGTCGATATAACGATATAAATTTTCACTTTTAAAAAAGTCAAATTCCATATAATTACTAATATCTTTAATTAATTCATTATCATATAAAGTTGTAGTTACATCATCACTTAATTTGTCATTAATCATATTAATATCATCAGCAGTATAACCACACTCTAATAATTTATTAATTCTAGTAACAAAATCATCTTTAACAACATACTTTATTTTAAAATAATTATCTAAATTATCTTTAACAAAACTATCACTATTAACCATTACTTCAACAGTTTTACTATAATTATTGTTGATAATGTCATCCTTTATTCCTTTACTAACAATATTATATACAGAACTGATTTTATAATTTTTAGAAACAATTTTAAATGTTAAATATGATGGATATGCTAACAATAAAACAATAATTACTAAAATAATTATCCAAATTTTTTTTAACTTTCTTACCTTTTTCTTCTTCTCCATAAAGATACACCTCTATCTTAATAAGTATATCATGTATAACTGGGAAAGAAAATATTATTTTATAAATATAAGATACATTTTTGTAAAAATTCTTTGTAATAATGGAGCACGATATTTAGCTTTTGGTTTCTTTGTCTCTACTGCTTCAATTATTTTAACAACAATAGAATTTACTTCTTTTTTTTCGATAACATTAAATAATTTTGAAAGTTTACTATGTATTTTTACTTTATCATAATAAAAAACCGAATCATCTAGTGTATATTGATCAATTTTATCAATCATGGTTTGATTAAATCCTGTTTTATATGCTCCTGGCTCAATAAGAACAATATCTACATTAGCTTTTATCATTTTTAATTCACGACGTAATGATGTAGCCATAGTACTGATTGCTGCTTTGGTAGAGCAATAACTTCCTAAAAAAGGTATTGGTATTAATCCTGCTGTAGATGACATAATAATAATTCTACCCTTCCTTTTATTTTTGATCATACGATTACATACGCGTTTAACTAGATCATATGAGGCAAAATAATTAGTTTCAAAATTTTTCTTTAATTCACTAGTAGGCAAATCTAATACTGATCCTCCGATTCCTATCGCAGCATTATTAATTAAAATATCAATATCTAATTTATCTATTAATTGACGATCTTCCTTCTTAACAATATCCAATTTAAATATTATTATTTTTAAACCTAAAACATCAACTTGTTTTTTGAGAGTTGCTGCTTCTTCATTAGTATGCGTAGTCATATATACAAAATGTCCACGGGAAGCTAGTGTTATTCCTGTTAAAAAAGCAATACCACTTCTAGATCCTGTAATTAATATTTTCATTTGATCACCTATTATAAGATGATCAAAAAAGAGACTTTTTAGTCTCTTAACGTTTATAAAATATTTTCGTAATAAGCAAAATGTATTTGAACTTTTAGCGGCTTTTTAAAGTTCATAATATTCCTAACGACTTTTTAAGTGTATTTATTTAGAAGTTATATAAGAAATAAGGAGTGTAGTGAAAAGTCGTTGTTTTTATTTGTGTTTTTAAATCTTATTTTCAACTATATTTAATATCACCACCTTTTCATACTTTAAGTATATATAAAGAATGTGAATATTAAAGAATAATTATGTGAAAATTATATGAAAAATTATAAATATTTTTTCAATTTTTCAATACTATTTTGTTGAAATTTGATTAATTCCTTAGCCAATGAAACGACTTCTTTTGGCGATTTATCTTCAAATTTATGAAGATTTTTTTCTATTTCAATAATACCGGCAAGATTTCCGCGCATTAAAATATCCGCGATTTTACTATCACTATTATCCCTTTTTATTTCCATATGCATTTCCATAGCTGATCCTTTTTTGGCTATAATACCTACATCTTTCAATTTAAGTTTTTGACCTTCAATATATTTGTTTAATTTTTCTTGAAAAGATAAATATTCTTTTTGAATATCTTCAATAGCATCAATAATTTTATTATCTTTGCCATGTAAATCTTTCAATAACTGATGACAGCTATAATTACCTATATCAACAGTTTGATAAAGATATTCTAATAATTCTTGATTTTCCATAATAATATCACCCTTTTTTATTTTATTCTTTTATATTATGGAAAATATATTAATATATATACATCTTATTCTTTTTCAATTAAAAATTTGATTAATTTTTTAGGATCAACATTATCATATATAATACCGTGAATTAAATCAATTATTGGCATATCTACTTTTTTATCCCCTAGTAATTGATAAATCGATTTTAAAGTATATAGTCCTTCAATAGTTGTATTTTGGATATATTTATCTATTTGACTTTTAGGAGCATTACTGCCAATCAAATAACCTAATTGATAATTTCTACTTTTGGTACTAGTGGCAGTAAGTAATAAATCCCCTACACCAGCAAAAGATAAAATAGTATTTTTATTACCACCTAAGGTATCAATTAAATTTTTGATATCATGTAATGATTCTGTTATAAACATGGCTTGTGTTGAATCTGAGTAATCCATTCCATTAATAATTCCTGAGGCAATAGCAATAACATTTTTAATTGAGCCACAAATTTCTACACCTATAATATCATCTGTTTCGCGTAATTTTAGAGAATCATTTTGTAAAGTGTTTTTTAATAATTCAATCGTTTTAGGATTATGACTAGCCACACTAAGTCCTACCGGATTATCATTAGCTATGTCAACAGCAAAAGAAGGTCCAGAAATAACCGCTAAATTATCTGTATATACATTTCTTAATAAAATATCATGTACAAAACTACATGTATCTCTTTCAATTCCTTTGGAAGCTATACAAATATGCTGATTATCTTTAATTTTACCTTTAAGCATTTGTCCTATATCTTCAACAAATGCTGCTGGTACAGCAATAACAATTAAATTAGCATTGCTAATGGCTAGATCAAAATCATTAGTTATATGAATATTATCAGGTATTTTAACATTAGCCAATTTTTTAATATCATGGCGATTATTTTCTAAATATTCTAATTCATCAGTAAACTTAGTCCATAAAATAATATCATTAATACGTTTATTAAACATTAATGATAAAGCAATTCCATAAGCACCAGTTCCCAGTATTGCTACTTTCATTTAAAATTTCCCCCTTATTGACTTCCTATTGGATCTAGATCAAACGTTAAATTACTAAAATCATGATCAATAGATATAGTATTTTTAGTAATGCTATCTAATATTGCTAACACTTCTTTTTCATAATGATCAAAATCATTATGCTTGATTTGTACTTCTACTATTAAAACATTATCTTTTTTTACTACATAAAAAACATGTTCTAAATTATGATAACTACCTCGCATTTCATATAAATTAGCTTCTTTTTCTTGGTTAGAAGTAATTTTAATACCAAACTCTTCCCATTTTAATTTTAATTCATCAATATGCGAAATAATTTCTTGATAGCTTTCTTGAACTTTATAAATACTTATTCCTAAATCATTACTATCAAGAATTAATCGATTATCTATATAATTCGTGGCATAATTATTAGTAACATTGATTTTATAATCTTCAAAGTAAATAGTTTTATCTTGTTCTTTATCATCTATTGTATTAGTACTAGTATCTTTATTAATTAATCTACTTTCACTAAAAAAAGCAAAATAAAGAAAACCACCTAAAAGAAGAAGAACTAATATAAATAATACTACATTGACAGGATTAGTTGAACTTTCAAGTTGTTTATTATAAAACACCTCATCATCATCTTGATTATCATTACCTTTCAAAACGCCAATATCAATGGTATCATCTATTTTATTTTTTTCACCACATTTATCACAATATATTTCACCTTTTTTTAAAGTTGCTCCACATCTTTTACACTTCATATTTTAGACTCCTTTAATTGTATAATTATTATAACACTTTTAGAAAATAAAAGAAAGAGATATCTCTTTCAATTATTATTATTTAATAGTTGTTCTATCGCATTTTCCAACATATATATATAAGCATATAAAGCTTCAAAATAATCATTCTCAGTATAATCAGTTTTTAAATCACTTATTTCCTTATTATAAAGTAAATCTATTTTTTTATTATAAGCTTCACCAATAGTTACAAGAATAGATATAATTTCTTTAGTTTTGTTAACTAATTCTTCTTTTTTCATTTTTAATGGTAATCTTTTATATTTACTCATAAGGTTATCAAATTCTTCATCTTTCATTTAAATTGCCTCGCAAGTTCATCGTGTATTTCTTCTCTTGTTTGTAATTGTGGATTTTCTTGTTGTTGAGTATATGGTTTAGCTACAATATCTTTAAATGAACTTCGATTACCAAAATTCTTTTTAGCTACATCAAATTCTTTTTTTCTTCTATCTACTTCGGCATTAACTTTTCCTAATATTTCATACGATAAATTAGGATTTTCCGCCACTAACTTACTTATATATTCTGTTTGCTCTTCGCCTTCTAAGGAAAACAATTCGTCAAAATTAATATTAATACCATTCGTATTTTGTTTATCTTTTACCTCTTCATATATTTTTTCTAAATTTTTACCATCAGCTATTATGGCATTATAACAATTAAAGCCAGCTTCTCGTCCGTTACGTAAAAAATCTTTTACGTTATACTCTAAAACGTTTCTTATATTACTGATATTAACACGATCATTATAAGAAGACAAATTCATTGCACATCTATCAATAGCTTCCGTAAAAAAACGATTATCATGTAAATGTTGATCTTCATTATTATATAAAGATTGAAATAAAGCGTTCGCTTTATTTTCATATAAATGTTTATCTTCCATGAATTTATCGTCTAAACCATCGTCAGCCTTTTGTTCTAATTCATAATTAATACCATGATATTGTTCCTTAAAATTATCAATTCCTATTTCCATATTTTTTATCAATATTTGACTAGCTTGTTCAGGTCTTATCAAAATCCCTATTTTTTGCAAATTGGCCACTATTTCATGAACTGCCATATTATCACTCGCAAAATAATTTTCATTTATGTGACTAAAATCAGAAACAAAGCGCCTAAAATTATATTCTTGTTTATTAACATAATCAGTTAAAGCTAAATGCTTACGTTGTTCTATTTCTTCACTTGTGCTCATAAACTCACCTCTATTATTAATTATAAAGATCACTATGATTACTAAGCAAGTAATAATTATAAAATAAAAAGAATTAGACAATTATGGACACTAATCTTCTACCATTTTGCCAATAGAATTAAAAATAAACTGAAACCAACTATTAATTAAACTTCCTATTTTATTAGAAATTTTTAATCCTGCTTTTGAGACTTTATTGCTATAATCTTTATTATCTACCACATAATAATCTTTTATATCTATTTCTTTTCCCTCTTTGATATCCTCCTCAAATTGTTTTATAGCATCCGAAGTAAGTGCCGTTTGTTTATTAAGCTCATATTCATAATAACCACTGCTAGATGTAAAAACCATCACCAAAAAAATGATGACAACAACAATTAATAACAACTTTATTATTTTATGCATGATCTTCACCTATATAAGTACTTAACATATAAGCAACAGCATCTAATGTATTATTTACTTCATCAATAGTATTTTCCACACCACCTACTTCGATCAATACACATTTATTAGAAAAATCTTGATTATATACCCCATTGACACCTATTCCTCCTTTTTCATAAATACCTTTACTAATGCCAGGATACTTTTCACTAATTATGTTATCTAATCTTGCAATAACTTTTTTATTTTCTAAATAATTTTTATTTTCTAGCCCCAATAAAAATAAAACTTTGGCATAATTTTCATTATTAATATTTATAGTCGTTTTATCCCGACTAATAGAATCCCTATGTAAATCAATAAAATAAATTAACGATGGATTATTTTGTTTGGCAGCATCCATTAACAATCTACTAGCCATGTAACTATAAGCATAATTCCAATTATTGATCTGTAATAATTCAGAAATATTACTATTTTCAACAATAGCTTTAATATTATATTTTTCTAATTTATCTTCTAAAATATAACTTGCCAAAAGAACCGTTGGTCTAATATTAAAATTAGATAAATTAGTAGCAGTATATTCTTCACTTTGATGTGAATTATAAATATAGACAATTGGTTTTGGCATAATAACAGGATCTTCATTTACTACTGGTTCTGTTGTTTCATTATTTTCTTCTTTATTTTTATCTTCCTCATCTTCATAACTTACTAAACCTTTATAATTATTTTTAAATAAATTTAAAGGACTAAATAAATCCGTTTTAACAATATAATTGACGATCTTCTCACTTATGGCATTATCTTCTACATTATAACTACTATTTATTAATGATTTTAAAAATAAATCATCTACATCAATATTAACTTTATCTAAAAATTTAATAGTATAAAAGAAACTAATACCAAAAATGAATAAAAAAAATAATATTTTGATCAAAGCGTATTTTTTTTTATTCTTTTTACTTTTATCCATGTTATCACCTTTTATTTTATTATATTTACTTATGGTGATAAAATTGTCGATTTAAAAAAAGAAAGTATAAAACTTTCTTAACTGATACTTTGTTTGTAATTTGCCCCTTTTTTATCTACTAGTTGATCAAATAAATCATTAGCTATGGCATTATCTTCTTCGCTATTTTCAACCGTGTTTTTTTTGATTAATTTACTATATAATTTTATTTCAACGGGATCCATTTCGATAGTATCCATAATATTATCTACTTTTTTTACCAGCAAGTTTTCCAAACAGCATTCCTTCTTCCTAATTCACCTAGCATAATTTTATTATTTAGTCTTTATAAGTGTCAACTAAATTAACTAATTTTAATGTAAAACAATGTCCATTACACATTCATTTTAGGATGAAGACTACGATTAATACTTGTTGCTAAAACTAAGGCTAGACGATCAACTAAAAAGTCAACTTCTTTGGGAGTAACCATTAGATTATAACCAATTGGTGATAAAACTTCAAACATTAACTGATGAATTTCATCTTCACTAAGATTACCTAAAAAGCCTAATATTTTTTCTTTATCGTCCATTGATAAGTCTTGATATTCTTCTTTTAAATAATTGATATTATTAACTGGCTTTAATTTTTGTGAAGCTTTATTAATATGAGCTAGATTATAACTAAATTTTTTAAATAAATACTTAATAGTATCACTAACAATAGTAACGGCATCTACAACCGTAGGAATGCCTATGGCAATAACAGGAATGCCTATGGTATCATGAGATATTTCCATGCGACTATTACCAACACCACTACCTGGATTAATACCTGTATCCGTCATTTGAATCGTTTTATTAACGCGTTCAATACTAGAAGAAGCTAACGCATCTACAACAATTAAAAAATCAGGTTTAATTTCCTTTATAATTCCTGAAATGACATCACGTGCTTCAATACCCGTATTTCCCATGACCCCAGGTATAAAACCAGCTACATTACGATAACCCTTCTCTATTTTTACATCTTCCAATAAAAATAAATGCCTAGTAATCACTAAATCATTTAATATTTTAGGACCCAATGAATCAGGAGTGGATTTATAATTACCTAATCCTATTACTAAAGCTTTACTATCTTTATCTATATTTAATTTTTTCATCATTAAAATAAGTTCATGAGTAACAATATCTTCCAATTTTTTGCGGTTAGTAGTATCTGTTACATCTTTAAAACTGATCGTTATATAGCTACCCTTTTTCTTACCTAAATTATCGATATTTTCTTTAACAGTAGTATTATTAATGATAATGTCATCAATCTTTTTCTCATCTTGCTCTACTATAGAAGAACAATTATTATCGATACTTTCTATAATTAAATCTGTTCTAATTTTATATTTTTTTAAATCTATTTCACTCATTATCTTCACCAATAATAGTTTGGCTTAGATTATAAATATTATTAAAAAAAGAATAGTTAAACCATTTAAACTATTCTTATAAAAATTATTTTTCCTCAATACGAATTAATTTAGCATGCAAAACAACACGTCTTTGATTATCGTAGCAAGATGATAAAGTTAGGATTTTATCATCAGGAGACATATTAACATTAAAGTTATGAACGCTTCGTGCTGTAATGGTATTTATAAAAGTTGTAAATTCATCATCTGAAAATTTGGTTCTAATATAATATGACTCTGGCATAATAGTATAAACGCTAAACACTTGCCATAAAGCATTTATTTTAGGTGTTGAAGTTTTAACAACATAGTTATTAGAATTGTTATACCAAGCCGGTGTTACTACTACTTTTAAGCTACCAAACATAGTATTATCTAAACGTCCATGAGCATACAAAATATTATTTTTTCCATAATCATTACTGTTATTACGATAATCTTGAAATACCCAACCTGCACTATTATAACTATTATTAAAAGAATGTTTTAAATAATATTCATTGTTATTAGTTTGAACATAAGGGTAATTAATATTGGTACCTGATACTTGAATCCAACCAACGGTATCTGGATTTATGGCTTTTAATTCATCGAAGTTAACATTCAACATCGACATTGACATATAATACCAATAATCATTAGGGCGTTCAGTACTTGGTGGCGTTGGTGGTGTTATAGGAGCAACTTCTTTACTAACAACATCACTTACTGTACCAAGAGCAACTACTTCATTTAAATCGGCCACTTCATATATATCCGATATTTGATCATGACTCATTCTATTTTCAACTTCCCAGCAAATAAATCTAACACATAGAAAAGCAAAAACTAAAACGGACATACCAAAACTAATCGACCAAAGCACTTTTTCTTTTTTAGATATAACTTTTTTAGATTTCTCTATTTCCTTTCGGTTAACTACTGCTCTTAATTTATGCATTTCAACCGTATTAAAATGATCAACCTTATTATTAGAATTATTTTTATCAACTAAGTCTTTGAAAGTAACTACCTTTTTATTCGTTTGATTATTTTTATTATTAACATTTTTTTGATTAACATTAGATTTAGTAGGTTCCTCTTTACTAGGGAGTGTTACAACTTCTTTCTTTTCTATTTTTTTAATAGTATTATTAATTTTAGGTAAAACTGCTGTTCTAGATAAAGGTTTAATTTTTTCTTTTTTTAAATTTTCTTTTTTACTTATTTTAGGAATATTATATTTGACTTCTGGTTTAATGATTTTCTTTATTTCTTTCGTTAACTCTAATAGTTCAGTAGTATAATCTTTAGTAAGTTCTATTTTATCCAATTTCTGGGTTAATTCTAACAATTCAATATCCGAAAAATTATCTTTATTATTAGAAATAATATTATTCATTTCCTTAGTTAGATATAAATATTCATCTTCATCCATTGGATTATATTTTTGAATTGATTTAACATATTTACTATAACGATCTAATTCTTTTTTTTGAGCGATGCTTACTTCTTCATCTTCTAAGAAATCTTTTTTTTCTTTATCTTTCGCCATCTTCATCAACCCCAATATCCTATTATAATTTTAGCAATTATTTTAAAAGATGTAAACATTGTTTAAGAAAAAGTTGAAGTTTTTGTTGTATTTTATATTAATATTTGTTAGAATATACTTAGTCAAAAAAGCGAGGTGATAAAAATGCCAAATATTAAAAGTGCTAAAAAAAGAGTAAAAACTAGTGCTAAGAAATGTAAAGCTAATACAGTTGTAACTTCAAGCTTAAAAACGGCTGTTAAAAAATTAGAGAAAGATGTTAAATCAGGTAATAAAGAAACAGCTAATGAAAAATTAGATATAGCTATTAAAAGAATTGATAAAGCTGCACAAAGTGGACTAATTCATAAAAATAAAGCTGCAAGGCAAAAATCAAGATTAACAAAAATGAAAAATAATATGGAGTAATTCTTTAATTACTCTTTTTTTTATGCTAAAATATAATTAAGGTGAAAATATGAAGAAGTTTTTAACGTTTATTTTATTGTGCTTGCTTTTAGGCTGTACCTATCTATATCGTGAAGAAATTGTTGTGTTTCTCGTCGAAAACCTCACTAATATTAATAAAGAAATTACCCTAGATCAAAAAAATCAATATTATCTCGATTATAATCTATCATACGTTAAGCCTACTAATAATTTTAAAGCAAAAAATAAAACCGATTTATTAAATATGTATTATACAATAATCAATTCTGGTATAGATAAATTTTCCTTTTATTGCTCTAAAACTTATCCTGATTGTATAGAAGATGTGTTATTTCTAGCCGAAGATGAAGTTACTCTATCAAACATTAATAGTTTTGTACATCCTTATAATAGTTTTACTACTTTAAAAACAGAATATAATAAATTAAATAAAGTTACTTTAAAAATTGAAAAAACTTATGATGAAGAAAAAATAAAAGCTATTGATAAGGCGGTTGAACAGATAATTAAAAACGAAATTAAAGATGAAACTAATCCCAGAGAAATAATTAAAATAGTACATAACTATATTATTAATAATACTAAATACGACAAGGAACGCGCTGATAATAATATCATCAAATATGAATCCAATACCGCTTATGGAGTGTTAGTAGAACATTATGGGTTATGTGGTGGTTATACTGATGCGATGGCGATTTTTTTAAATTATTATAATATACCTAATTTTAAAGTTGTAAGCAATAATCATATATGGAATGCCATATATTTAGATGATATGTGGTATCACTTAGATCTAACTTGGGATGACCCAGTTATAACCGATGGTAGTGATACATTAGAATATACCTTTTTCTTAATTACCACCAAAGAATTAGAAGAATTAGAAACTAATCAACATAATTTTGATAGAAAGGTATTTAAAGAATTAGATTATTAAATAATATTTAATTTATTATAAAAAGCACTTTGAAGTGCTTTTTTCTTCGTTATTTGATATTTTATTTTATCACATTACAAAAAAACTACTTCTTACACAAAGTAGTTTAATAAATTTTTTGTATTAAGTACAACTTGCAGCTTGTTTATAGTTTGGTGTAACTGTTATTGTTTGTGCTGCTGATGGTTTAGCAGTAACTGTTGACTTATATTCAACTGAAACTGTAAATGAACCTGTTCCGCTGGCAGTAGCTTTTGCTTTAATACAAGTTCCACTACCTGCTGTTACTGTAAAATAATCATTACTTGTTGGACTTACAGAAAACGTTGGTGCTGCTGCATGTAATGTACCATCGTTAGCCGTATTAAATGTACAAGTTACTTTGTCTCCTGGTGAAACCATTTTTGCTGTAATAGTCCCCGTTGTATCCGTTGTTGTACCTTCTGTTGTTGGTGTACATGTTGCACTTGATGGATGTGCAGAGTCTTTAGCTGTTGTAGATGTACAACTACAACTCGTTATATATATAGGTCCCCATTTAGAGGAAATTGTTCCTGTTCCGTTTACTGTTAAATTTTGCGAAAATGCTGCATAGGCAACTCCTACGATTATTAACGTTACAGCTAAAACAGAAATCGTAAAACCTTTCATATTTTTCATAATAAATCTCCTTTCCTAAATTACGCTGCTTGTACCCAAGCCATACTACATGTAAGCGCAGGGCTAGTTTTTGTTGAAGGATCTGCTGTTACAGATGTATCATATCCAATATTTACCGTCCATACTTTCGTCTTTCCAACAGCTACTGCTGCATCAGCAACAGCAGGAGCACTTGTTACACTACTTTTAAACGGTGAAGCAAGGGAGTTACATGTAAAAGCTGTACCAACTTTAACAGCAAATCCACTATTATTAGTTGCTGTTATCTTACAAGCTACATTATCCGCTGGTTGATATAACTTAGTACTAATTGTGATTGTTAACTTGTTAGTAGCAACTGTACAAGTTCCAGTTGGAGTAGTTGCTCCTGTAAGACCAGGTGTACCAGTACAAGTACATGTATATCCTACATCGATTCCAGCACCTGTTGCTGTAACGGTAACCTTTAAATTAGTACTAAAAGCCGCATATACTATTGCCATGACTGCTAAAGCCACAACAAGAACTGTCATAACAATTGTTTTTCTTTCCATAATTTTATTTCATCCTTTCCTATCTTATACAAGTATATTATAGCTCACCCCCCCCCCTGTGTCAACGCCCAGGGGAGGTATTGACATAGAGAATAGTGTAAAAAAAAATTATGGATTTACCATGACAAGGCATTATTTTCATTCAAAAAAAGTTAGGCATTTACATCAATTTACATATCTTTTGACATTAATTGTTTTTATTTTACTATTTTTTATAAAAATATTGCTCTTCTAATTATGCCCATGTAGATGATCTTTATAATAATCATAATTTCCTAGATATGTTTCTATTTTATTGTTTTCAATATGTAAAATTTTTTGAGCTAATTTATTAATAAAATATCGGTCATGTGATACAAATAATAAAGTCCCTTGATATTCATTTAAAGCATCTTCTAGTATTTCTTTTGTATCGATATCAATATGATTAGTTGGCTCATCTAATATTAAAAAGTTAGCTTTCTTTTGAATTAATTCAAATAATTTAAGTCTTACTTTTTCGCCACCAGATAAACTACCTACTCTTTTAAAAACATTTTCCCCATAAAACAAAAATTTAGAAAGAGTGGCTCGCAATTGTGTTTCTGTACCGTAAAAAATGTCCCTAGCAAATTCTAAGACTGTTATATTATCGCTTATAAATTCTATTTCTTGGGGCATGTATCCCATCATTACATTACTACCAATTTTTATAGTTCCATCACTGATATTAATATTACCTAGTAACGCTTTTATAAGGGTTGATTTACCACTACCGTTTTTTCCCATCAAACATACTCTTTCACCATATGTTATAGAAAAAGTAGCATTTTTAAATAATACTTTTTCTCCTAAAATTATCCCTATTTTATTTGATATAAGAACATCTTGTCCTGATCTTTTTTCAATTTCAAAGGATAAAGGTAATTCTTTTTTTGATTCTGGTTTATCTAATTTTTCAAGCTTTTCCAGTCTTTTTTCAATACAATTAGCTCTTTTAAAAAATCTTTCATTATCACCAACTTTACCCCATTCTCTTAATTTTTTAATGGCATTTTTCATAGCTTCAATTTGTTTTTGCTGATTTTTGTAATTTTCAAACTCAGATATTATTCTTCTTTCATTTTCTTTTAAATAATAAGAATAATTACCATGGAAAATAATTGCTTTACCTTTATCGATCAAAACTGTTTTAGTAGCAACTTGATCTAAAAAATATCGATCATGAGAACTTATAATAATCGTACCATTATAACTTGATAAAAATTTTTCAAGCCATTCTAAGGTGTCAATATCTAAATGATTGGTTGGCTCATCTAACAATAAGATATCAGGACTTTTTAAAATTAAAGCTGCTAAATTGATAATTGTTTTCTCGCCACCGCTTAAACTATTAAACGTCCTATCAAGCATTTTATCACTAATTTTAAAACCGTTACACACTTTATTAATCTTTTGCTCTACTTCATATCCCCCAACTTTTTCAAATAATTCTTGTAATTTACCATACTCTTTTAACAGAGAATTTAATTTATTAGGATCACAAGATGCCATTTTAGTCTCAATTTCTCGCATTTTTTCTTCAATAGCATAAACTTCTTGTAATCCACTTATTAATATCTTTCTAACTTGGCAATCGTCTGCAACTTTCGTAGGGATCTGATCAAGTAAACCAATCGTTGCGCCTTTTCTTATAGAAATAATGCCATCATTAGCTTTACAGTTTCCAGTGATCAATTTAAATAAAGTCGTTTTGCCACATCCATTTGATCCAATTAAGGCAATTCTTTCACCAGTCATAACTTCCAAATTAAATTCATCTAATATTTGCTTAAATCCATAATTTTTAATCACTTTATTTAAACTAACTTCTAACATTACTACCACCCTCTTCTATTACTTAAATTAAAACAGACAACTTCCTTTATGGGACGTTATCTGTTCATGTAATAGGCCTCTTATTTTTCTATACTTTTTTTAGAAGTTTTTATATCATCTATTTTATCAAAAATATCTTCTTTAAAGAAATGATAAGTTTTATTTAATACAATATACAAAGGAAGAGCAATAACAATACCTACAAATCCAAATAAAGCACCTCCTACTGATACTGAAAAGATGACCCAAAGTGGATTAATATTGTTGGTTTTACCATAAACTCTTGGTGAAATAACATAACCATCGACATTAGGGAAAATAATACAAATAATTAAGGTAGCAATAAATACGGGAACAGATACTACGCTAGCTAAAATAACTGCTACAATATTAGTCATCAATCCACCAAAGTAAGGAATTACGGTTGTGATACTAGCAAGAATTCCTAATAATAACCAGTTAGGATGTCCTACTATCCAGAACAAAAAGCAATATTCAAATAATTGAATAACCATAAAAGTAACTAATCCTTGTAAATATTGTCCTAATTCTTTATCTATTTCTTTGATATAATTAAAGAATTTAGCATTTTTCTGTTTCTTTAATATAGCCTTAAATTCCGATCTAATGTTATCCATACCTGCCAAGAAATATATTGATACAATATAAATAACAATAAATTTTGTAAAATAATTAACCGATTTACCAACAAAATCAATCGTACCATTTGAAATATAACGTCCAAGACTAGAAATAATATCATTTAAAATATTAGTAATCGATGATTCAAAACCACCTAAATCTAATGAGAAACGTGTTGAAAAATCTTGTAATACTTCGCCAACTAATTTAGATAGTGTCAAAAGCTGATCATATACAACTGGAATAGTAATAACAATTAATCCTAAAAATAAGCAAGTTATTGATACTACAACCAACGCTACCGCTAAGGACTTACGCATTCCTTTGTTTTGCAATTTTCTTACTAACGGACTAAGAGCATAAGCAATAGCAAAAGCAATAACAAAAGGTAATAAAATTGTTATAATTTTATAAATAAATGAACCCCACCAACTACTAGTAATTAAAATTAAGTATATTATTACTAATAATAGTAATAAATTTAATAATTTGTAATTAAGCTTATCACGAAACATAATAACACCTATCTTTCTAATATTATTGTTGTTGGTCCATCATTAATTAAACTTACTTGCATAGATGCACCAAAAACACCTTTGGCAACAGGGATTTCTTTTTCTAATTTAGAATTAAACTCATCATATAACTTAACGGCACTTTCACCATTTAAAGCTTTTTGATAACTAGGTCTATTTCCTTTACTAGCATCCCCATATAAAGTAAATTGAGAAATTGATAAAATACTACCACCAACATCTTTAATACTTAAATTCATTATACCACGATCATCTTCAAATATGCGCAATTTTATTATTTTATTGATCATATAATCGATCGTATCACTATTATCGCCAGAAGTAAAACCTACTAATAATACTAATCCTCTATCAATTAAGCCTACAACTCGATCTGAAACTTTAACATTGGCAGAAGTAACTTTTTGCACTACTACTCTCATCGCATAAACCTCTCTATACTATTTATATATGAAAAATTATTTAAATCTCGCATAAAATTATTCAAATGTTCTACATCATTAACCCAACACTCTATTTCATATAATACATCATCCACTTTATTAATTGTTTTCATACTATCAATAATTATATTACTATTAGTAGCTTTTTGCATTATGTCTAATAATGCTTTATCATAAGGTTTAGAATAAATCATAATAGTTACTAAGTATTTATTTTTAATAATACTATTCCAGTTAACACTAATCATTCGATCATCCATATTATCTAGATTAGGACAGTTTTTACGATGGATACTTATACCACTACCTTTGGTAATATATCCAATAATATCATCGCCTGGAATAGGATGGCAACAATTAGCAATATTTACTTTGATATTATCAATACCATCGACAATAATATCATTTTCTGTATTTTTAGGAATAGCTTTTAATTTAACTTCATTACTATTTTCTTTATTTTTGTCAATAATACTTATTATATATGCTGGACTAAATTTATTACTACCTATGGCATAATAAAGATCTGTTAGTGAATCTTCTTTAATTGTATTTAAAATTAAATCCAAATTATCATCATTTAAAAAGTCATTAAAAGCTATTTTTTTCTTTCTTAATTCTTTTTCAAGGCTTTCTTTTCCTCTTTCAATATAAGCTGCTTTTTCATTTTTAGCAAAAAAGCTTTTAATTTTATTCTTAGTTTGCGTTGATTTAGCAATATTTAACCATTCTTTTGATGGACCAAGGGAATTTTTATTAGTGTTGATTTTAACTATATCGTTATCATGTAATTCATAATCCAAAGGTACTATATTATTATTAACTATAGCTCCTACCATAGTTTCTCCTACTCTTGTGTGAACACGATAAGCAAAATCAATTGGGGTTGCTCCTTTTGGTAGTTCAAAAACATCACCTTGGGGACTAAACACATAAATATTATCATTTAATACTTCATTTTTAACGCTATTTACAAAGTCTTCACTACTCATTTTGTCTTCATTCAATTCCATAATAGCTTTAAAAAATTGTAATTTAGCTTCTGTCGAATTTTTACTGGCCTTAGTTAGATCTTTATGTTCTTTATAAGCCCAGTGTGAAGCAACACCATTTTCAGCAACTTCATCCATTGCATAAGTTCTAATTTGAATTTCAAACAAATAACCATCTATTCCGAAAACAGTTGTATGTAAAGATTGATAGCCATTAGCCTTAGGCATAGCAATATAATCTTTAAATCTTTTAGGAATAGGTTTAAATTTAGAATGAATTAATCCAATAATAGTATAACATTCTTGTTCTGTTTCTACTAAAATACGCAAAGCCAATAAATCATATATATCACTAAATTTACGTCCTTTTTCTAATTTTTTATAAATACTATAAATACTTTTACTACGTCCTTTGATCTCATGTTTTATATTATGTTCAGTAAGAATATTATTAACCGTAGTTAACATTTCCGCAACAACATTATCACGTTCTAATTTAGTGTTATTTAGTTTTTCCGCAATATCATAAAAAACATCCGGTTTTAAATAACGAAGACATAAATCTTCTAATTCACTTTTAATTTTATGAATTCCTAAGTGATGAGCAATTGGTGTTAAAATTTCTAATGTTTCTTTGGCTTTCTTTTTTCTTTTTTCTTCTGGTAGGGCCCAAAGCGTACGCATATTATGAAGACGATCGGCTAATTTAACAATAATAACTCTAACATCTTCACTCATTCCTACAATTATTTTTTTATAATATTCAACTAAGGCTTCATTTTCCGTTGAAAAACGAATTCGTGATATTTTACTAACACCATATACTAAATTAGCAATTTCTTCACCAAATTCTTCTACTAACTCTTGCTTAGTAGTATTAGTATCTTCTAATACATCATGAAGTAATCCAGCACATAAAGTAGATGTATCAGCATATATACTAGTTAATATAATAGCAGTAGCAATAGGATGATTAATATATTCTTCCCCACTAACTCTAAGTTGCCCTAAATGTTTTCTTTTGGCAAATAAATAAGCTTTTTCTATTAAATTAATATCATTTTCATCATTTATATAAGTCTTTACTTTTTCTATTAACTCATCGACACTATATATTTGCTTTCCTTTAGTCATAACTCCTCCTGTCAAGCTAAATCTATATATCAAAATCAATATCACGTTTTATATTCTTAAATTTAGCTGTTACAAATTCTTTAATTGCTTCATTATTAGTATTTAAAATATCATCAACGATCGTACAAAGTTCTAAATTAGTACTTTTTTTCCATTTATTTTGCACTAAATAGTTCCAAATATCTTCTTCTTTGACAAACTCTATACCAATTCTTTTAAATTCTTTCACTTTACTATTAAGTGCTGGTGTTACTCTTTTATATAATTCTTCTAATGAATTAAATTCAATCCCCATTTTAGTCATCTCCATATACCCATATACATATATATTATATATTATTAAAAAAAATAAAAAAAGAGGTTAACTCTTTTTAAGTGTTTTTTTTAGTAACTTTTTATATTGATCTAACAATACATATATGTTAGTACAGCTCATAAAGCATAATACGCTATTTTTATGTTTTAATAATTTAGAACAATCATCTAGACTTATTTTTTCACTATTTGGTATTTTAGCAATTAATTGATCACTTGACACATTAGGGTAATCTTCTTGTTTTTCACGATCGCAATGAATATCCATAATATATGCTTTATCAGCATTTTTTAAGACATCGATAAAATCATCCATTAAAGCTTCTGTCCTAGAATAGGTATTAGGTAAAAAGATAGCAACTATTTCTTTGTTAGGATACTTTTGTTTAGCAGCTTGAAGAGTTACTTTTATTTCTGTCGGATGATGAGCATAATCATCGATCGTTACTATATCACCAATTATTTCTTCTTTAAATCTTCTTTTAGCCCCTTCAAAAGTCTTCATATATTTATAAATATCTTCTTTTGTTAGATTATAATTATGACAAACTATAATACTAGCAAGAGCATTAAGAATCATATGCTTACCATATAAAGGTAAATCAAAATGATAGTAAAATTCACCATTCATATATACATCAAAATTACTACCACGATCAGTTAATTCAACGTTTTTAGCTACTACATCATTGTCATCATTAAAACCATAATATATCACTTTATTTTTAAAATTTATCTTTCTAATGTTTTGATCATCACCACAAGCAATTGCCAATTTAGCTTTATTAGCAAAAATAGCAAAAGTATTAATAATATCTTCTAAGCCATCATAACATTCAACATGATCTAATTCTATATTAGTAATCACTGCAATTTGAGGATGATATGCTAAAAAATGTTTATTATATTCATCTGATTCTATTACAAAAATATTATTATCCTTGGATACATAACCACTACCATCACCTACAAAATAATTACATCCGATAGTTGACTTTAAAATATGACTAATTAAAAAACTAGTAGTGGTTTTACCATGAGTACCACTAATTCCTACTGTATCAAACATTTTAGTTATATCGCCAACTACTTCATTATAATTTTTGATAACAAGGCCTTCCTTCTTTACTCTTTGTATTTCCTTGTGATCACAACTAAAAGCTTTGGAATAAGTTACAATTACATCCTTATCTAAATCATGTTTATCATAATAAATAGGAATGCCCCGTTCAATTAAACCATCCATTGTAAATTTATATTCTCTGGAATCATCATAACCACTTACTTCATTACCTAAATCATATAAAATATTTGCCAAAGTACTCATTCCAGCCCCTTTAATACCAATACAATAATATTTCATATTACCCTCCTTTAAGATTCATCTATATAATTATACTATGTTTAATAATAAAAGGTAAAGATCGATAAAAAAATTAATTTTTATTTAGCTATATCATATTAATTTAAAGTTTATCTATTCATTTCTTTATATTTTATTGCATTTATTAATTTATGAAACATATTTTTAATAAGAAAAAAGACGTTTTTTTAAAAAATTAGTTGACATAATATATAAATTGCCTTGCAAAACAATAAAGGCTTTTGTTGACACAAAGATAGTAAAGTTTTAAAATTAAAATAGAAAAAATGGAGGCTACATGAAAGGTTTTTTAAAAAAATATCAAAAATATATTAAATTTATCATTGCTGTTTTTTTATTCTTTTTTGGATCGTTAATTCAATATATCCCTATCTATTTTTTTAAGCTTGATATAAATAATATTAATATCATAACCAAAAATTATCTTAATATATTTAGTAATGCTGTTGTTTTTACTATATTATGTATTATGTATATGAAAGATATTGTCAAAGGAATAAAAAAATTAATTGATGAAAAAGGTAAATCTTTGGAAGAAGGTTTTTGGTATTGGTTTATTGGCGTTGTAATTATGATCATTAGTAATAAATTAATAGGACTATTTAATAGTGCTCCTGCTAATGAAGAATCAATTCATTTATTTTTAAAAGAATCTCCTTTACTAACGATAATAAGTATTTCGATCTTAGGACCAATAATTGAAGAATTAGTATTTAGGAAGAGTTTTAAAGATGTTTTTAAAAATAAAATAGTTTATTTTTTTGCATCAGGTATTATTTTTGGAGCCTTACATATTGTTATGAATCCCGTTAATTCGCTTCTTGATTATCTATATTTGATTCCTTACTGTACTATGGGCTTATCTTTTGCATATATGTATTATAAGAATGATAATATAACTACTTCCATGGTAATGCATATCTTTCATAATTCATTAAATGTTATATCAACATTAATATTGGGAGGTTTCATTATATGCTAAGTAGATCAAAAAAAAATAGTGAAAAAATAAAAGCTATTGAAAATGAAACTAAAAAAGAAAAAAGAAAGAAGGTTTTGGCAATTATAATTAAAATTTTATTAATTCTTATAATCATAGTAGGTATTATTTATGTTAGTTTAAGATATATTGGTAATTTAGGTATTATCGTTAAAGAAGAAGTTGTAA
The DNA here is from genome assembly GCA_947628525.1 of uncultured Bacilli bacterium. Classification (GTDB taxonomy): domain Bacteria; phylum Bacillota_I; class Bacilli_A; order RF39; family UBA660; genus RGIG3091. Next base: position 2,799 of record CANRAE010000010.1, on the reverse strand, counting down.
CTTCCTCTATTTTACCTGATAGTTTCCACGGATTAAAAATTGTCCAATTTACAGATTTACATTATGGAACATCAGTCAAAGAAAAAAAATTAAGAAAATTAGTCGATGAAGTCAATAAATTAAAACCAGATATAATTGTTTTTACTGGCGATTTAGTTGATCGCCATTCTACTATAACTAATCATGAACAAGACATTATAGCCTCTTGTTTAAAAGATATGAAAGCTAATCTTGGTAAATATGCTGTTAAAGGTAATCATGATCGAAAATATTTTGATTCCATCATGCAAAATACTGATTTTAAAGTATTAAATAATGAATATGAATTAATATATATGAATGGATATGATCCTATATTATTAGTAGGACTTGGCAGTAGAAATTTAAAAGAAAGGAATATTGATCAAGCCTTTGAATATTTTAATACGGAAAATCATAAAGATGATATTTTTACGATCACGATTCTTCATGAACCAGATGATATAGATAAAATATTATCTTCTTATAAAACTGATTTAGCTTTAGCAGGTCATTCACATAATGGTCAAATCAGATTACCTTTTTTAGAAGCAATGATAAAAGTCAATGGTGCTAAAAAATATTATGAAGCTTATTATAAAATAAATAATACTGACTTATATATTTCTGGTGGTGTTGGATGTAGTAAATATCCATTTAGATTATTTAATCATCCAAGTATTAATTTTATCAGATTAAGAAAAAAATAAGACTGACGATAAGTCTTATTTTTATATTCGATCAAGAGTAATATTACCTATATAACCTTCTTTAATATCTTGTAATATAATAAGATAAACTTTATCATAATCGCTAGCTCCACCTTTTATTAAAGCTCCTCTTTTTTTAGCAATAATATCTAATGTATCAGTAATATTATTGGAAATACTAGAAATACCATAACGTTTTTCTAAATATTGTGGATATAATTCATATAATTTTTTTAAAAGATAAATACCGATATCCGCTTTATCGACAACCTCTTCTTTTATTGACGATAACCCAGCTAAATGATATCCTTCTTCAGCATTTTCAATTTTAGGCCATAATATACCAGGCGTATCTAAAAGTTCTAAATTGTTATTAACTCTAATCCACCCTAAGGCTTTAGTTATACCTGGTCTATTTCCGGTTTGAGCCTTTTTCTTACCAATTAAGCGATTAATAAAAGTACTTTTTCCAACATTTGGAACACCTATAACCAAAGCTCTTCCAGCTCTTGGTTTAAGTCCTTTTTTTATTCTTTCATCATTCATTACTTTAATAATTTCTTGACTTTTTTTAATCACTTGATCAATATTTTTATTATCATGCATTAAATCCAGTGGTATTACTACATATCCCATATCACTATAATATTTAATAAATTTATCTGTTTCTACTTGATCACACATATCATATTTAGTCATAATTAATATTCTAGGTAAATTTTTTATAATAGAATCAATATCTTTAATCTTTGAACTAATTGGCATACGACTATCTATTACTTCAAAAACCAAATCTATCAAGGGCATTTTTTCTTTTATTTCGCGTTTAGCTTTTTCCATATGACCTGGGTACCAATTTATATTTGTCTGATTTTGTCGATTGTCCATTTAAATCACTTCCTTTATAAATTATTATATCGCATATTTTTTAATAATTTTTATTTCTGCATAAATGATACGGTTTAGCAATTGTTTTAACAGCTTTAGAAGATATAAATAAATAATCATTTATATCGATAGAACAGCAATTTTCTAGTTTTGAACTAATATAATTAATAACTGTTATTGTATTAGCTCTTATTTCAACTTCATATTTAGAATTTTCAGATATAAGTTGTTTATTATCAATAATCTTTGATAATTCACTATTAAATTTTAGTATTCCTAATGCTCTTAATGTTTGTGGTATTTTATAATCTGCACATCCTACTAAATTACTATAGTCAACTTTTGCACAATTAATTAATTCTTTTATATGCAAAATATCAGAAGTTAATAATTGTGCTAACTTATAAAAATATATTTTTTTACCATTATATTCTCTTTCATCACAAAAGTCATTAAAATGGCTAATAATAATGTTAAATAATTCAGTATCTTTATTAATATCTTTAATATAATTATAAAAATTACCATTCATTTTTTTATTAACTACATTACATATAGCAACAACAGTATTATATCTTTCTTGTAAAAATGGAATTTCAACATTACCTTTTAATATATTAGAAAATTTTTCAAAAGAGACATTCGTAAAATCAATTTTATCTAATTCTTTTACATATTTTAATAAAGCATATAATAAGGCATCTGAACCATCTTTTTCTCCTTCTATAGTATTTATAGTCCATTTAGGCGTACCCCAAAAGCAATAATCTATTGAATCAAATATCAACAAGAAATTAATTATTTTATCAAATTCCATATCAAATAAATTATATGGATTACTACTTAACCAAAATTTAACTTTTTGAAAATCAATTGTCTTAATATATTCATCCAATTTTTCATAATCAATTAATACATAGCTACTATTTGTAGAAACATAATTACATGATGCTTTTATTTTTTCTAGCATATTATCATCTTTATTTTCCCATTCCAATAAATTATTTTGTTGTTTTATTTTGTTCATTGCCTCATCTCCTTTTCATATGTTATTAAATGTCGTAATCACCTTACTAATTCCTATTTTCATCTTTAACTTCTAATAGTTCTACTTCTTTTATAAATTTATCAAAATCTGATACATATAGTTTATCCTGTTTTAATCTATATTTATCATATTCTT
>CANRAE010000009.1 GCA_947628525.1 uncultured Bacilli bacterium | reverse complement strand
TTATACATTTATTATACCAAAAGAAAAGACTACTGTCTTTCTTTACAGTAATCTTTGTCTACTTTTTCAGCAGTCTCTTGCATTAACTCTTTTTTTTAGTTATTATCCTTTTCTATTTCAATGATAAATCTATGCTTATTTTGTAAGTCTAATTCGTCATTTTTTATCTTATATCCTTTTTCTTCAATTTTAGATACAATATCTCTTACCATTTCTATGCATTCTTCAAATTTGGTTTTATTAGATTGTTTTAAGCCCATAAATGAGTAATAATTATCGTCTTCAAGCAAATCTAACACCTCAATATCGTTACTATTTTTATCAGTTTCCTCTTTACTAGAAATATCTTCTCGTTTAATATCTTCCTTTTCTTGGTCTTTTGCTTTTAATTCATTATTTTTAACAAAATCATTTAATACTTTATTAAAATCAAAAGCTCCTAAATCATCATCTTTAATTTCATTATTAACATTATTCTGATCAGCTAATGAAAATTCTGGTATTGCATCAAAAGTAGTATTACTAATATTATTTTGCGATGATGTTTCATCGGTTGTTCCGTTTTTTATCATTTCTTCCAATTCCTTAACAGATAAACGTTTCTCAATAATAATATCTGTTAATCTTTCTTTTTCAGCATCACTTTCTACATTAAGTAAACTTCTAGCATGACGTTCTGATATTTTTTCGTTTAACAATGCATCTTGAACTTTACTTGGCAATGTTAATAATCTTAGTTTATTAGAAACAGCTGATTGACTTTTGCCAAGAGTATTTGCTAATTCCTCTTGCGTTAAACTATCAATATCTAATATTTTTTGATAAGTTCTAGCCTCTTCTATTGATGTTAAATCTCTTCTTTGTAAATTTTCTATTAATGCTACTTTTGAGCTTTCTTTATCATCTAAATTTTTAATAATAGCTGGTATCTTAGTAAGTCCGGCCATTGTAGATGCCTTATAACGACGTTCTCCTGCTATAATTTCATATTTTGACCCTATTTTTCTTACAATAATTGGTTGGATAACACCATGTTCTCTTATAGATATAGCCAATTCCTTTAAAGCTTTTTCATCAAATAATTCTCTTGGTTGAAATCTATTAGGTATAATATCATCTAGATACAAATAAACTATTTCATTATCCATAATATACCTCCTCTTACTCTTTTCTATTCTAATACGAATTATACTATATAAATTCCCTTTTTACAATGAAAAAATAAAAAAAGTTCAAATTTATATTTTTGAACTTTTTATAGTGGATCCTTTTTTATTTTATCCATTTTACGAGGATATTTTCTAGGCGTTTTATTTTCTTTTTTAACAACAATTAAAGTTCGATTGCTATTTTCTTTTGGTAAAATAAACTTTTCTATTTTTATTATCTTACAATTCAATTCTTGCAAAGCTTTTGTACTATTAACAATTTCTTCTTGACAATTGGCTTTCATTAAAATAAGATTCCCATTTATTTTTAAAGATTTAATGCTTATTTCTAACAAAGTACTCATATTAGCAACTGCTCTTGCTGTTATGATATCAACCTCTTCTTCATGCAATAAAGAATAATTTTCCATTCTGCTATGAACAGCTTTAATCTTTTTTAAATTTAATTTTTCTATTACATTATTCAAATAATTAATTCTTTTTTGTAAGGAATCAACTAAAACTATATCTAAATCTTTAAAAAATATTTTTAAAACGATTCCTGGAAAACCTGCACCTGATCCTACATCACATAATTTGATATTGCCATTTAAATTAACTACTTTTGTTAAAGTTAGGCTATCATAAAAATGCTTTAAATATACTTCTTTTTTTTCAATTATCGTAGTTAAATTTATTTTTTCATTCCACTCTATTAATAAATTATAAAATTCATCTAATTTTGCCAATATTTCATCATCATATTTGATATTTAACTCAGTTAATTTTTGTAAAAACTCTTCTTTATCCATTATTGATTCCTCTTCAAATACACCATAAGCATAGTAATATCACTTGGGTTAACACCACTTATTCGCATAGCTTGACCAATAGAAGTTGGCCTTATCTCACTTAATTTTTGTTTTGCTTCCTTAGCAAGGTTGTGAATAGCATTATAATCTATATCTTCTTTTATTTTTATTTTTTCATATTCTTCCATTTTACTTGCTTCTTTATTAGCTTTGATAATATATCCTTCGTATTTGATATTAATAGTTACTTGTTCTAATACTTCTTTATCATAAGATAAATCAATAAATTTTTTGAAGTGTTCTAATTCTATTTCTGGTCTTTTTAATAGATCATATAATGAAGTACTAACAACTATACTTGATGTATTAATAGTTTCTAAATATTTATTTGTTTCTTGATTAGGATTTAAGATATATGTTTTTAACTTTTCTATTAACTCACTTATATTTTTTTTCTTCTTTTCAAATTGCATAAATACTTCATCATTTATTAATCCAATATCATGACCATATTGCATAAGACGTAGATCGGCATTATCGTGTCTTAATAACAATCTATATTCAGCACGTGAAGTCAACAAACGATAAGGATCAATTACTCCTTTTGTAACTAAATCATCGATTAAAACGCCAATATAAGCTTCATTTCTTTTTAAAACAAAAGGTTCTTTGTTTTCTATTTTTAAAACCGCATTAATTCCAGCCATTAAACCTTGACAGGCTGCTTCTTCATAACCACTAGTTCCGTTTATTTGACCGGCTGTATACAAATTGTTAATTATTTTTGTCTCCAAAGTAGCTTTCAATTGAGTTGAATCGATGGCATCATATTCAATGGCATAAGCATATTTTTTAATTACTGCCTTTTCTAATCCTGGTAAGCTATGTACCATTAGTTCTTGCACATCATGGGGCATACTTGTTGAAAAACCTTGAATATAAATATCATCATAAAATAAACTTTCTGGTTCTAAAAACAATTGATGTCTTTCTTTATCATTAAAACGGACAATCTTATCCTCTATTGATGGACAATATCTAGGTCCAATTCCTTCTACAAAACCACCATACATACTAGATTTATTTAAATTATCTTTAATTATTTGATGTGTTAATGGCGTAGTATATATTAAATGACAAGGTATTTGTTTAGATACATCATAGGATTTATGTTTACCAAATGAAAAATAATATTCACTATCATCTCCAGGTTGTAATATAGCTTTGCTAAAATCAATACTACTCTTTTCAATTCTAGGAGGTGTTCCCGTCTTTAATCTTTTGATCTTAAATCCAAGTTTTCGTAAATTATCACTTAAAAATTGAGAAGGTTTTTCATCGTGTGGTCCACTTGATATTTTTACTGATCCATATAAAACAGATCCTTTTAGATAAGTTCCTGTTGTTAAAATTACTGCTTTACCATAAATTTTTTGATTATTATCTAATATTACTCCTTTAATAGTATTTTCTTCAATAATTAAGTCTTCGACCATTCCTTCTAAAATAGTTAATTTTTGTTCATTTTCTAAGGTTTTGATCATTTCCTTTTGATAAGTAATTTTATCTGCTTGGGCTCTTAATGCTCGCACTGCTGGGCCTTTTTTAGTATTAAGCATTTTCATTTGTAAAAAACTTTTATCGATATTATTAGCCATTTCACCACCTAGGGCTGCAATTTCTCTTACTACAATTCCCTTAGCAGGACCGCCTATTGAAGGGTTACATGGCATATCAGCAATATTTTTTTTGTTACTAGTAATTAAGATCGTATTATGTTGAAGTCTTGAACTAGCTAAACTAGCCTCACACCCAGCATGTCCACCACCAACAACAATTACATCATATTCCATTTTATCACTTCCTATTTGCCCAAACAAAATTGCTTAAATAATTGATCAATTAGTTCACTAGAATAATTTTCTCCTAAAATTTCACCTAATTTTTCCCAAATTCTTTTAATATCTATTTCAATTAAATCGATTGGAACATCATTAGCTAATCCTTGTTCTATGTCTTCTATAATACTATAAGCTTCCTTAGCTAAGGCAATTTGACGAACATTACTTAAATATGTATAATCGCCACTATTTATTTGATCAATATTAAACATTACTTTTATTTTATTTTTTAATTCATCTATACCATCAGCATTTACCGTATTAACAAAAACAATATTTTTTTGGTTAGTATCTATGTCTATTTTAGACTCTAAATCATTTTTATTAACTACAATAATAGCATTTTCAGGTAATTCAGCCATTAAGTTTAAATCTTCTTTGGTTAATTTTTCATTATTATTCAAAACTAAAAGAACCAAATCAGCAGAATTAATTGCTTCTTTACTTTTTTCTATTCCTAGTTTTTCAACCAAATCATTAGCTTCTCTTATTCCAGCTGTATCTATAAAATGAAATAAGACACCATCAATATTTACTTCGCCTTCAACAATATCCCTTGTAGTTCCAGCAATATCGGTAACAATAGCTTTATCCTCTTCCAAAAAACTATTTAATATGCTACTTTTACCAACATTAGGTCTACCAATAATAGCAACTTTAATTCCTTGACTTATAACTTTACCATTTTCAGATTTTTCAATAATTTCTTTTAATTCTTTTCTTATATTAGTTATTTCATTTTTTATATTTTGATTAGTTATTACTTCTATATCTTCATATTCAGGATAATCAATATTAACTTCAATATTAGCTAAAAGTTCTAATATTTTTTGACGAAACGCTTTAATGTTATTACTTAACTTTCCTGATAAATGATTAATTGATAGTTTTCGTGATTGCTCAGTCTTAGCATTAATTAGATCCATTACTGATTCTGCCTCTACTAAATCTATTCGACCATTTAAAAAAGCTCTTTTTGTAAATTCACCTGGTTCAGCAAGACGTGCTCCTTTTAATAAAAGTAATTCTAATATTTTATTGGTTGTTGCTATACCACCATGACAATTGATTTCCACCACATCTTCACAAGTGAATGTTTTAGGAGCTCTCATGACAGATACCAAAACTTCATCAATTACTTCATCTTGATCAACAATATGTCCATAAGTAATACTATGACTTGCTACATTATTCAATTTATTTCCTTTAAATACTGAATTAGCAATATCGATAGCTTGCTTACCACTCATTCTAACTATTGATATTGCTCCAACTCCTAAAGATGTTGAAATAGCTGCTATGGTATCATTCATAAGATCACCCCTTTTGCTTATCTAGATTATAACACATTTAATTTTTTTTCAAGTAATTTTCAACTAAAAAAAGAGATCATTAATCTCTTGGTTTGATAACAACAGCCCGATTTGGTTCTTCACCTATACTCTCAGTATATACTTTTTCATTATCTGATAAAATACTATGTACTATTCTTCTTTCATATGAATTCATTGGATCAAGTTTAGCTTCGATCTTTGTTTTAGCTACTTCCCTTGCTACTTTTTTAGCTAAATATTCAATGTTTTTCTGATGTTTTAATTTATATTCTCCTACATCTAATGAAAAACGATAATTAAATCCTGTTTCGTTATGAATATATTGTCTTGTAATTACTGACAAAGCCTCAATAGTACGTCCTTGTTTACCTATTAATATATTGTTATTATCACTATACATAGTAATAGTTACATCATCATCTCTTTTTTTAACTTCTAAATTAACATCTACTCCTATTAATTTAGTTATGCGCTCTAAAAAGCTTTTAATTTCATCTACTACATCAGATTTTTTTATTATTTCTAGATCTACTTTTTTATTTTTAAATAAGCCACCTTTTTGTTCTTTTTCCTTTATAAAAAGATCTTTTTCTTCTAAATTTAAATCATTTAGTGCTTTTTCTAATGCTTCTTCTTTTGTTTTTCCATTATACAAATACTTATCCATATAGTTTCTTACTCCTTTTTACTAATAAATTTTGAAAAATAGTAAACAAGTTAGTTGTTGCCCAATATATTCCTAATGCTGATGACATAAATAAAGACATAACTACAATTGTAATAACCATAACTCTATTCATTGTATTTGCTTGCCCGACACTATTAGCCGAAGTAGAATTAAATTTAAATGAAAAATAAGTAGTTATGCCAACAATTAATACAATTATTAAATATATAAAATTACCTTTTTCCATTCCTGTTAAAGGTGTTGTACCTAATTGAAAGCCAATAAATTTTTCTTCAAATAAAGCAGGTAAACGATTGATTGCTTCTAAAAATGCTATAAATAGTGGTATCTGTAAAAACGCATATAAACATCCTGCTATTGGATTTATATTATATTTTTTATAAATCATTGTCATCTCTTGACTTTTTTTCATCATCGATGCCTGATCGGTTTTATCTTTATATTTTGCTTCTAATCTATCTAATTCCGGTTTTGCTTTATTTATTAATTCCGATTGAATGGCTGTTTTCTTAGTAATTGGATATGCTACCAACCTAATTAATAAACTCGTAATAATTAGTGATAAACCATAACTTTTTACTAAATTACCTATCTGAATTATTACCCAAGCTAATGGTTTGACAAAAATGCTATCCCATAATCCCTCATAACCACCTGTTGTTACGTTGAATTTAGCACATGTTGGTAATTTACTTATATCAACAATATCTTTATATTTATTATATATTTCTATGGTATCTTTATCTGTTGGTTGGCACAAAATATTTTTAGTCAAACTTTGTCCAGTAATTGGATTAATGACTACTTTTTTAGTTTCTGAATCTTTTAACGATTTTGTACATCCTGCCGTTAATATTACTAAAAATATTAACAAAAATATTTTAAATTTATTTTTCATGGTTATTCTCCTTAACACAATTAATTCTATTTATTAATTCAATATATTTATTACAAAGTTCCAAAAAATTATAATTAACATACTTCTTTCTAACTATTATAATATAATCTTTATCATTTTGGTAGATATTTTTATTTTTGTCAATTATATTTCTTATTTGCCTTTTTATTTTATTACGTAAAACGGCATTACCTATTTTTTTACTTACTGATATTCCAAAGCGGGAATAACCATATATATTAGTCATAGTATATATAGAGAAACAATCATTATAATAATTATTGCCTTCATTTATTATTTTGGAAAAATCTTTATTTTCTTTTACTCTGTACTTTTTTTTCATATAACATCTCCATAAAAAAGTATATAACAAAAAAGCCACTGTTTCCAGTGGAACTACTATACTATTTTTTTACGTCCTTTTTTTCTTCTTTTATTTATTATATTAGTTTCCATTCTAGCAAAAAATCCTTGCTTCTTAGCTTTTTTTCTATTATTTGGTTGATAAGTCCTCTTCATAATTCCACCTCCAAACTAAAATCTACATTATTATAATAGGATCTCTATTATTTTGTCAAACATAATTGTTAAACTATTTATTTTATTTTTTTTGACTTTTATAGAATTTTTTAAAACAATAAGAAGATACCTCATTATATTCAAATTGACCACGAACTACATCTAATAAATCAATATCTAAATTATTTTTATATTTTTTATTAATTATTTCATAATCAGAAACTATTTTATCTCCAAGAACATTATTATAATTTATTTCATAGATTGGTCTTTCAATTAATAAATCTCCATATTCATCTATCTTTTTGATATTTAAAATATAAAAGTAAGCACTATTTGTAGCATCTTTTAATTTATCCAAATTAGATTGTTCTGGATGAAAAATCTTTTCGAATGACGATAACATTCCAATATGAATTAATTCATTATCTAGGCAATATAATACATATAATTCTTCATCACCCATAAAACGATGCTCAAATTTTTGCTTTTCTTCTAATGTAATAGGAACTAATAATATTTTTTGATTTTTTTCTAAATTATTTATATTTTTTTCTTCTTTCATTTTTTCCCCCAATAATTTTTTTTAATATTAAAATTAAAATAGTAATAATATAATAACACAATAATTAATGTTTTGACAAACATTATTTTATACTTTTCCACTAAATAAACATACTTGTGAATTATTTTTTTCACATTGTTATAAAAAAAATTGTGGAAAATGTGCAAAACTAATATATTCCTTATTATATATGTAGTTAATTTGTTGAAAAAGATGTTAATAACTTGGTGGAAATTTTTTTTTATTCATTTTACTTTATTTTTTTTATAGGATAAGTTACAATGAAATTGTGTAAAAAATCTTTTCTGGGGGGAAGTGATGATGGATGGATAATTCTGTTTTATGGTCTAAAATTTTAGATAAGATTAAATCGGAAATTAATTCATTATCATTTCAAACTTGGTTTGAAGAAACAGAGCTTTATGAATTAAATAACGGTATAGCTAAAATCGTTGTGCCTCTTGCCATTCACAAAAACCATATTTTTAATAATTATAATGAGCTTATCAAAAATTGTTTTTTAGATATCACAGGAAATCAAGTAGAAATAGAACTATGTTTAAAAGATGATATCATCAATGTAAAAAGAGAAAATAATGAAGAACAGCATGAAAGTCATAATAATGTTGATAGTAATATTTATAATAATAATTTTATAAACAGTAATTTAAATTCAAAATATTCTTTTGATAATTTCGTAGTAGGTAATAGTAATAAATTTGCTCATGCAGCAGCCTTAGCAGTAGCAGAAAATCCTGGAAAAATGTATAATCCATTGTTTATATATGGAAACAGTGGGTTAGGAAAAACCCATTTAATGCATGCCATAGGTAATTATATTCATAAAAATTCTGATAAAAAAGTTTTATATGTTACAAGTGAACAATTTGTATCCGACTTTATAGGTATTAATCGAAAAGATGAAAATGGTACTAATTTTAGTTATATAGACTTTTTTAAACAAAAATACCGTAATATTGACGTTTTAATAATTGATGATATTCAATATTTAGGTGGTGCAACGGAAACACAAAAAGAATTTTTTCATACTTTTAATAATTTATATGGTGATAATAAACAAATAATTATTTCATCAGATAGATCACCAGAAGATTTAAAAATATTAGAATCACGTCTAAGAACAAGATTTTGTTGGGGACTAACAGTTGATATATTTCCACCAGATTTTGAATTAAGAGTCGCAATTCTAAAAAAAAGGATTATAGGAGAAGCTATAAATAAAGAGATACCTGATGAAGTAATAGAGTATATGGCTACAAACTTAGGCAGTGATATAAGACAATTAGAAGGTGCTTTAACTAGGCTAGTAGCATATTCAACCTTTATGGGATCAGAAATTGATTTAAATTTAGCTATTGAAGCATTAAAAGATTATGTTTACAAAGGAATAAGTGAAAAAAATGATGTTAATAAAATTCAAAAAGTAGTAGCTGAATATTTTCAAATATCAACAGATGATTTAAAATCCAAAAAACGAAATTCAAATATATCTTTTCCTAGACAAATTGCTATGTACCTGTGCCGGAAATTAACAGATGAATCTTTCCCTAAAATAGGTATAGAATTTGGAGGTAAAGATCATTCAACTGTAATGCACTCCTGTGAAAAAATAGAAAGAGAAATATCAGTTAATAAAGATTTAGCTGATACAATTCAAAAATTAGAAAATGAAATAAAATAAACAGCTATTTCCAAAAGTTATCAACAACAATAGAGAATAAAAAATACGCTATATAAAGTGAAATAAAGTTTTCCACAATTTCCACTTTAATAATAATAAAATTTTTATAAGAAAGAAGGAATAAATATGAAATTAAAAATTAAAAAAGAAACATTATTAGAAAGTCTTAACAAAGTTTCCAAAGCAATATCTACTAAAAATTTAATTCCTATATTATCTGGGATTAAATTCGAATTAACAAATGATGGATTAACATTAACAGCTTCAGATAATGATATAACTATACAAACATTTTTACCAAAAGATGATAATATGCAAATAGAAAAAGAAGGTAGTATTATTATACAAGGTAAGTATATTTTGGATATAGTTAGAAAATTACCTGATGAATATATAAATATTGATGTAATAGATGAATTGAAAATAATAATTTACACAGATAATAGTGAATTTAATTTAAATGGTATTAATAAAAATGAATATCCTAATATATCATTAGAAGAAAGTAAGAAAGTTGTTTCTATAAGTAATAAAGTATTTAGAAGCATTATTAATCAGACTTCGTTTGCTACTTCTAATGATGAATCAAGACCAGTTTTAACAGGGATTAATTTCAAAATAGTAGGCGACTTGTTAGAATGTAATGCTACTGATTCTTACCGTTTAGCTAAAAAAACAATTCATTTAGATAATCCTGTTGATGAAAATTATAATTTTGTTATACCAAGCAAAAATTTAATTGAGTTTAATAAAATTTTAGATGATGGAGAAGATAATATCGAAATGCACATTTTCAATAATAAAATTTTATTTAAATATAATAATTTATTATTTCAATCTAGATTAATTAATGGTAATTATCCCAATACAGATAATCTTTGGCCAACTGATCCTGTTCTTACCATAACAGCTGATTTAAATGAATTATATAATGTAATAGATAGGGCAAGTATCTTAACATCAGATAAAGAAAAAAATGTAGTTACATTTGAAATAAACAATGATATGTTACTTGTTAAATCTTCATCTGTGGAAATAGGTAGAGTTGAAGAAAAAATGAAAATCAATAAAGAGAATGACGAAGAAATTAAAATATCGTTTAGCGCTAAATACATGATGGAAGCTTTAAAATCATTTGAAGGAACGACAGCTAAATTAAGTTTTTTTGGAGAAATCAAACCAATAATTGTATGTGAAAAAGATGATAATACACTTGAACAATTAGTTTTACCAATAAGAACATATTAAAAAAAAAAAGAAAATTCGACAAAAAACGACAATATTCGACAAGGAAACCTCGTATGTTATTAACTATAATTTCATTAGGGGGGAAAATTGTATGAAATATGAAATTAATGAAGAAACGATGGCTATAATACCAGTAGACGCAAATAACAGTAAGGTATTAGAACTAAGAAATGAGTATGTTGTTCCAGAACCATCATTTCAAATAATGGAAGAAAATTGTGAATATTATGGAAGTACTTACGATGGAAGGGTAAAAGCTGCTAAAAAAATATTGAATTTTAGTTATAAATTACCATTGATTATCGAAGAATCAGAAAAAATTATATTTTTTCCTACAAAAGCTTCAACGTCCAATGATTGTGTTTGGATTAATCACAGTTTTGTGGAAAAAAGAATAAAAAGTGGCAATAATACAAAAGTAATTTTTAAAAATGGTACAGAATTAGAATTTAATATATCTAAACTTTCGTTTGAAAATCAATTACTTCGAGCAGGAATGTTAGCATCGACTATTTCTAAAAGGATAAAACAAAGGTAAAAAAAGGGGGAGAAAATACCTCTTTTTCTTTTATATTTGTCAAAAATATGATATAATTTATTTGTATGTATAGTGGGTTATGAAAGGGAGTAAGATGTTTATATGAGCTTTTTAGAGGTTTTTAAGTGAGATTAACAAAAATAAATCTATTAAATTTTAGAAATTATAAAAAATGTAATATAAAATTCAATGAAACAGTTAATGTTTTTATTGGAAATAATTTTCAAGGAAAAACCAATATTTTAGAGAGCATATATGTTTTAGCACTTACCAAATCATATCGCACAAATAATGATGACAATTTAAAAAATAAGGATAGTGATAATTACAAAATTAAAGGAGAAGTAAAAACTGGAAAATACGCTAAAACTTTGGAAATAAAAGTTTTAGCAAACGAAAAAAAAGTTTTTATTAATGATACAAATATAAAAAAAATATCTGATTATGTTAGTAATTTAAATGTTATCTTGTTTTCACCAGAGGATATAGAAAAAATTAAAGGTTCGCCATCTTTAAGAAGAGATTTATTAAATATTGAAATTAGCCAGATAAGTAAACAATATATTAATAATTATAATGAATATAATAAAATTCTTAAAATGCGAAATGATTATCTAAAATTGATATATACCAATAGTATTAGTGATTATCGTTATTTAGATATCTTAACTGATAATTTAATTGATAGGGCAGCCTTTATATATAATGAAAGATCGTTATTTATTAACAAAATAAATAATAGAATAGGTGAAATATACGAAAAATTAACTGATATAAGCGGATTAAAAATTATTTATGAAGCAAGCATTGATTTTTCTAATAATATTGATGAATTAAAAAAAAGATTAAGAGAAAAATATCAAAATAATCTTCAAAAAGAAATAATAGCTGGTATGACCTTGTATGGTCCGCATCGTGATGATTTTCATTTTTATATTGATGATAAAGATCTTAAATATTTTGGTTCACAAGGACAGCAAAAATTATCTATGATAGCTTTTAAATTGTCTGAAATTTCCATATTTGAAGAAGTTGTTGGTACAAAACCGATACTTCTTTTAGATGATATTTTTAGTGAGTTAGATAAAGTAAAGAAAAATAGACTTATTAATTATATAAACGAAGACATACAAGTGATTATTACTGCAAATGATACAGCAGGTATCAGTAAAAAATTATTGAAAAATGCTTATATCTTTAAAGTAGAAAATGGAAAAATAATAGCAAAGGGTGATAATAATGGATGAAAATAATGAAAAAGTATATGATTCTTCTTCAATTCAAGTTTTAGAGGGATTAGAAGCAGTAAGAAAAAGACCAGGTATGTATATTGGTACTACCGATGTTAAAGGATTACATCATTTAGTTTGGGAGATTGTTGATAATTCAATAGATGAAGCTTTGGCGGGTTATTGTAAAAATATTGAGGTAATCATTAATAAAGATAATTCAGTTACAGTTAAAGATGATGGGCGTGGAATTCCAACGGAAATTCATCCAAAAACAAAAATTTCTACGGTAGAAACAGTATATACCGTGTTACATGCAGGTGGTAAATTTGGTGGAGGCGGATACAAAGTATCAGGCGGACTTCATGGTGTTGGTGCCAGTGTTGTTAATGCTTTAAGTAAATGGGTAGAAGTAAAAGTATATAAAAATGGTGAGGTAAATTTCATTCGTTTTGAAAACGGAGGACATACAGTTGAGCCATTACATGTTATAGATAAATGTAGCATTGAAAGAACTGGAACCACCGTAACATTTAAACCCGATCCAGAAATATTTGATACAGATATTTTTGACTATAATACATTAATGGTTAGAATTCGCGAATTAGCTTTTTTAAATAGAGGATTATCTCTTACTATTCGTGATGATCGCGATTTAGAAGATACTACTGGTGAAACCTTTTTGTATGAAGGTGGAATTAGTGAGTATGTTAAATTCATAAACAAAGAAAAAACTCCTGTTCATGATGAAATTATTCATTTAGAGGGTGAAGAAGATGGTGTTTTCTTTGAAGTTGCAATGCAATATAATACTAGTTATAACGATAATATATATTCCTTTGTTAATAATATTAATACACATGATGGAGGAACTCATGAAGAGGGAGTTAGAAGAGCTTTAACGAGAGTAATAAATGCTTATGCTAGAAAGAACAATATTTTAAAAGAAAAAGATGAAGCATTAACTGGTGATGATGTTAAAGAAGGAATTACAATGATTATTTCTTGTAAACATCCTAATCCACAATTTGAAGGACAAACAAAAGGAAGATTAGGTAATTCAGAAGTAAGAAAATTAGCAGATAATGTTTTTTCCCAAGGATTTGAAAGATTTCTATTGGAAAATCCAGATTCAGCAAGAGCTATTATAAATAAATGTTTATTGGCATGTCGGGCTAGAAATGCTGCAAGAAAGGCACGCGAAATTACACGAAAAAGTGATTTGGCGACAACTAATTTTTTTGGTAAATTATCCGATTGTAAAAGTAAAGATCCAAAAGTTTCCGAAATATTTATAGTCGAGGGAGATTCAGCAGGAGGGTCTGCTAAAAAAGGTAGAGATTCAATGACACAAGCTATACTTCCTTTAAGAGGTAAAATTTTGAATGTTGAAAAAGCAAGATTAGATAGGGCATTATCAAATGAAGAAATAAGAACGATAATAACTGCTTTTGGTACTGGTATAGGAGAAGAATTTGATTTATCTAAATTAAGATATGACAAAATAATAATTATGACCGATGCCGATGTAGATGGTTCTCATATAAGAGTTTTATTATTAACTTTATTTTATAGATTTTTTAAACCTATTGTTGAAGCTGGTCATGTATATGCAGCACAACCTCCATTATTTAGAATTATGCACGGAAAAACAAGAAAATATGTTCTTAATGATGAAGAATTGGAAGAGTATTTGAAATCTTTGCCTGAAAATGTACGTTCACGTGCAGAAATAGCCCGCATGAAAGGTTTAGGAGAAATGGATGCCGAAGAATTAAATGAGACAACAATGGATATAGAAAAGCGTGTATTAAGGAAAATAACAGTTAGTGATTGCGTAGCAGCAGATGCAATATTTGAAAAACTTATGGGTGATGAAGTAGAACCTAGAAGAAAATTTATTGAAGAAAATGCTGGATATGTGCAAAATCTAGATATATAGGCGGTGAATTATGGATACAGATAATAAAAATGAAGTATTTGATGAAGAACTTGAAAGAGTTAATATTGATGGCGATAATTTCAGTGGATATTTTCATGAAAGAGATAGTTTAGCAGAAAACAATATAGTTGATGAAGTAAAATCATCTTTTCTTGAATATTCAATGAGCGTTATAGCATCTCGTGCTTTGCCAGATTTACGTGATGGATTAAAACCTGTTCATCGTCGTATATTATGGTCTATGTATGAATCTGGTTATACGCCAGATAAACCACATAGAAAATCTGCAACAACTGTTGGTTATGTTATGGGACATTATCATCCTCATGGTGATTCTTCTATATATGAAGCAATGGTTAGAATGGCTCAGGATTTTAATCAAAGATATATGTTAATTGATGGCCATGGAAATTTTGGTAATATCGAGGGTGATGGAGCCGCAGCAATGCGTTATACAGAATCAAAATTAGCAAAAATATCATTAGAATTACTTCGTGATATTAATAAAGATACCGTTGATATGGATGATAATTTTGACGTAACTAGTAAAGAACCACGTGTTTTACCATCAAGATTTCCTAACATTTTAGTTAATGGTACTATGGGTATAGCTGTTGGTATGGCTACTAATATACCACCTCATAATCTTGGAGAAGTAATCGATGGATGTATAGCATATATTGATAATCCAGAAATAGATACAATTGGATTAATGAAATATATAAAAGGACCAGATTTTCCAACTGGTGGTATTATTTTAGGAAATTCAGGTATTAAAACAGCATATGAAACAGGTAGGGGAACTATTACAATTAGAAGTAGAGCTGTTATTGAAGATGCTGGAAATCATAGTAATATTATAATTACAGAAGTTCCATATGGTGTTAATACAATGGAATTAAAAAACAAAGTGGCAGAATTAGTACATACTAAAATAATCGATGGTATAGCAGATTATCACACTGATTTAAAAGATGGGGTAAAAATTACTATTACTTTAAAGAAAGATGCTAATCCACAAGTTGTTTTAAATAATTTATATAAACATACAAATTTTCAAACGCAATATGGAATTATCTTTTTAATGTTAGATGGACTAACACCAAGAACATTAGGTTTGAAAGCAATAATTTCCAAATATATTGATCATCAAAAGGTAGTTATTATACGTAGAACTAAGTTTGATTTAGCCCGTGATGAAAAAAGAGTCCACATTTTGGAAGGATATAAAATAGCCCAAGATAATATTGATGAAGTAGTAAAAATAATTAGAAATGCTGAAAGTGATATTGAGGCAAAAGAAAAGCTTATGTCACGTTTTAATTTAACAGAAGTACAGACAGATGCTATTTTAGAGTTAAAATTACGTCGTTTAACAGGATTAGAAAGAGATAAAATTGAAGCAGAATTACAACAATTATTATTAGAAATAGACGAATTAAAATCAATTTTAGCTTCTGAGCAAAAAGTATTAGATATTATCAAGAAAGAATTATTAGAAATAAAAAATAAATATAGCGATGATAGACGAACAGAAATTGATATGTCAGCAGTTGACTATATCGAAGATGAATCTTTAATACCTGTTGAAGAATCAATTATAACTTTAACTAATAAAGGTTATATTAAGAGAGTTCCATCTGATACTTATAAAACGCAAAATAGAGGCGGAGTAGGAATAAAAGGTATGGGAACTAACGAAGAAGATTTCCCAGAAAAATTAGTTTCTATGCGAACTCACGATTATTTATTGTTATTTTCAAATTATGGTAAAGTTTATCGTATTAAAGGTTATGCAATTCCAGAGTTTAGTAGACAATCAAAAGGTTTACCAATCATAAATTTATTACCAATAGAAAAAGATGAAAAAATAACTTCTATGAATGTAATTAAATATGATAATGAAGAATGCAAGTATTTAGTATTTGTTACTAAAAAAGGTTTAATTAAGAGAACTTCTTTAACTGATTTTGAAAATATACGAAATAACGGTAAAAAAGCAATTGTTTTAAAAGATGATGATGAATTGATTGCTGTTCGCAAAACAACAGGTGATAAAGAAATAATCATTGGAAGTAGCAATGGCCGCCTTGTACGTTTTGATGAAAAAGAAGTAAGAATAATGGGAAGAGGAAGCTCTGGTGTAAGAGGAATCAATTGCGATGGAGCATTTGTTGTAGGAGCCGAAGTTGTTAATGAAGATCATCAGGTTTTAGTTGTTACTGAAAACGGTTATGGAAAAAGAACACCAATTAACGAATATCGCTTAACACATCGTGGAAGTAAAGGTGTAAAAACTTTAAATATTACTGAAAAGAATGGTAATATAGTTGCTTTAAGAACTGTTGTTGGTGATGAAGATTTGATCATTATAACAGATAGTGGTATTATTATTAGAATTTCAATTAATCAAATTTCTGAATTGAGTAGAAATACCCAAGGCGTAAGATTAATTAATTTAAAAAACGATCAAAAAGTGTCTACCGCTAATACAATAGAACATATCGAAGAAGCAAATGACGATGAGTTAAACGTGGAGAATGAAGCAACCATATAATAAAAAAAGAGCTTATATAAAGCTTTTTTTGATAAAAATATTTCCCGGGAAATATTTTGCGATCGTATGTTTGAAAATTATTTCCCGGGAAATAATTTATCGAACATAATTACCAAAAATAGGAAAATAATTACTAATGTTACACGTGAAACAAAAAAAAAAATATAAAATAAGTTTCATGTGTAACTTTTTATTTAAATAAAAGTATGATTAAAAATACTTGCCAAGAAAGTAAAAATATATTATTCTATTACTAGTGCAATAAATATATTGGAACCAGGTCAGGATCGGAAGATAGCAGCCTTAACAATCACTATTTATGTGCACTATTTTTTGTGAGGTTTAATATGAATGATGAATATTTTATGAACATAGCTTATGAAGAAGCAAAAAAAGCTTATAAAAAAGACGAAATACCTGTTGGTGCAATTTTAGTAGAAAACGGAATGGTATTATCAAAAGCTCACAATAAGAAAGATTGTACTAAACAAATTAGTAGACACGCTGAAATAATTGCTATCGAAAAAGCAGCTTTAATAAAAAAAGATTGGCGTTTAAGCAATTGCACTTTATATATTACCATGGAACCGTGTCCTATGTGTGCCAGCGCTATACAGCAATCTCGAATAAAAAGAATAGTGTATGCATGTAGTTCAAGTAATTTAGAAAATCAAAAAGTGATAATGCAAATTCTTAATAATAAAAAATTTAATCACGCTGTACAAATACAAAAAGGAATTTTAGAAGAAAAATGTTCTAAATTATTAAAAAAATTTTTTTCTAATAAAAGATAATTTTTATGTTACACGTGAAACTTATTTTATATTTGCTATGTTTCACGTGTAACATTGATAATTAATTCTTTGTTTTCGGAAAATTTGTTTGAAAAAATATTTCCCGGGAAATAATTTGTGATCATATGTTCAAAAAAATATTTCCCGGGAAATATTTTTTGATTATGTTTGACCGTTAAAGGTCAAACAAAAAACTACCGGCTATGCCGGTATGAATATAATAGCAGTAGCGTCGTAGTAATCGTTTAATCCTCCTTTTGATATAATGAAGATGGTCGGTCAACCAAATTCCATCAAGAGGAGGATTAAATGAAAAAACTAAAAACAGGTAGAGAAGCAGATGAGAGCAGCTTATTACATACTAAATGGAATTGCATGTACCATGTAGTTTTTATACCAAAATATCGAAGAAAAAGTGTATATGGGAAGCTGCGACGAGATATTGGCACTTACTTAAGACGCTTATGTGATTATAAAGAAGTGGAGATAATAGAAGCAAATGCATGTATAGATCATATACATATGCTTGTAAAAATTCCACCTACATTGAGTATATCACAATTTATGGGATTTCTAAAAGGTAAGAGTGCGTTGATGATATTTGACAATCATTCAAACTTAAAATATAAATACGGTCAAAGAACATTTTGGGCAAAAGGATACTATGTAAGCACAGTAGGATTAAACAAACAGACAATAAAAAATTATATTAAGAATCAAGAAATAGAAGATAAAATATCAGATGAAAGGAATATAAAAGAATATCAAGACCCTTTTAAGGGTGTGTAGGTATAGAAGGCAGTTGGCCGACTAAAAAAGGCTCCATGTGGAGCCAGCCAGTAATATGCCCTTATAGGGCTACATAAAAACCACTAGTTGAACTAGTGGATTTTTATTTGATAATAAAAATAAATTTAATTTTATAAAATTACATAATACGTGATATAATTGAATTGGAGGTATTGGTTATGAGTTATTTAGCAATATATAGAAAGTATCGACCTAAAAATTTTGATGAAGTTTCTGGGCAAAAAATAGTGGTTGAAATTTTAAAAAACGCAATTAGAAATAATAAATTAGCTCATGCATATCTTTTTGCTGGTTCAAGAGGAACAGGAAAAACAAGTATAGCAAAAATATTAGCAAGAACAATTAATTGCGATATGCATGGAACCAATCCTTGCGAGGAATGTGCTTCGTGCTTAAATTCTGCTTCAAAGGAATGTGTAGACATAATTGAAATAGATGCTGCTTCAAATAACGGTGTTAATGAAATAAGAGAATTAAAAAGCAAAATCAATATAGTACCATCATTTTTAAAATATAAAATATATATTATTGATGAAGTACATATGCTTTCTGATGGCGCATTTAATGCTTTATTAAAAACACTTGAAGAACCACCATCTCATGTTATATTTATTTTGGCAACAACAGAATTACAAAAAATTCCTTCGACAATATTGTCTAGATGCCAAATATTAGAGTTTAAAAAAATTTCTGCATTTGATATGGAAAAACGCATTAAGGAAATATGCAAATTAGAAAATATAAAAATAACGGAAAAAGGTATTAAAGAAATTATTGATTTTTCAGAAGGATGTATGCGTGATGCTCTAAGTTTATTAGAAAAAGTTAGTTCATATACGGAGCAAGAAATAACGGATGAAGATGTTAGAAAAATTTGTGGTAAAGTTTCAAAGAAAGATATAGAAAAAATCGTCCAGTTAATTTTAGAGAAAAATATTGATGAATTGTTAAATCAAATTAATCTATTATATTTAAAAGATTTTGAATTATTATATATAGTTGAAGATGTTATTAAATATTTAGAAAATATGATTTTTTCCTCTAAAAATATAAATAAAGAAATAATTAATGTCATGGAAAATTTTATAGATATATATGACAAAATGAAAAAAACTTCTGTAAGTAATAAAATTGTATTAGAAGTAGAATTGGTTCAAAAAATGATGATACAGGAACAAAATAGTTCACAAGAAATGTTACATAGAAATACAACAACAATTGTTTCAGAAGAAAACAAGGTATCATTACTAAATAAGCCAATAATAAACAACGAAAATATTAACATCAATGCTAAATTTGATTATGAAAATTTTAAAAATATAAGAATTAATAATACATTTGTTAATGCTTCAAAAGAAATGTTGAATAACATAAAAGAAGCTTGGAATAAATTAAAAGAAAGTGCGTTTGATAAAAATAATGGAGCCTTAATATGTAATTTGATAGATGGCATACCTGTTGCTGCGAATAATGATTATATAATTATAAGTTTTCCATATGATTCAATTGCCAATATGATTAATGAAGAATATAAAAACGTGGAAAATATTATAGACGAATATATAAAAATTAAAAAATATATTGTGGCTCTTTCAGAGGATGAATGGAAAATAAAAAGAGGCGAATATATTAAAAATTTAAATAATAGTATAACATATCAATTGTTAGCTGATGAATATATAAAGCAAGATAATACAAAAAAAGATGAAAAGATTATTGACAGCGAAAATACTGTAATAAATAATACGCTTGAAGAGAAGGCGCATGAATTGTTTGATTCAGATATTATAAAAATAGAATAAAGGAGAGATGAAATATGAATATGCAAGCAATTTTAAAACAAGCTCAAAATATGCAAAAGGATATGATGAAAGCAAAAGAGGAAATTGATAATTCTATCTTTACTGGTGAAAGTTCATTAGTTAAAGTAGAAGTTAAAGGTACTAAAGAAATTGTATCTGTAAAAATTAATGCTGAAGAAGCAATAAGTACTGATGAAATTGAAATGTTAGAAGATATGATTCAAATAGCAATAAATAATGCTTTTGAAAAAGTTGATAAACTAACAGAAGAAAAAATGGGAAAATTTGGTAATATACCAGGATTATTTTAATTATGTATCCAGAAAGTTTACAAGATTTAATTGAAAGTTTTAAACTTCTTCCAGGAATTGGCGAAAAAACGGCAGAACGTTTGGCTTTTTCAATTATAAATATGGATAAAGAAAAAACGGATTTTTTTGCAACTTCAATAAGCAATGCCAAAAACAAATTACATAAATGCCCAATATGCTCAAATATAACAGATCAAGATTTATGTAGTATATGTTCATCGCCTAATAGAAATAAAAAAATTTTGTGTGTTGTTGAAGATTGTAAAAACATAATTTTATTTGAAAAAACAGGTTCATTTAAAGGAATGTATCATGTGATAGATAATTTAATTTCTCCGCTTGATGGCATTAATCCAGAAGATATTGGTATCGATAAGTTAGTTAAAAGAATTGAAAGTTCACCTTTTGAAGAAATAATAATAGCTGTTAAGCCGTCGATTGAAGGTGAAACAACTAGTTTGTATATCAAAAAAATATTAGAAGGATTAAAAATTAAAGTAACAAGAATCGCAAGTGGTGTGCCATTAGGGGCTGATATCGAATATATAGACTCTATGACTTTGGAAAGGGCTTTGCAAGATCGCAAAGAAATAGAATAAATCATAAAAAAGCTCATAAATTTAGATGAGGCGATATTATGATTATTAAATTTTTAAAAAAGTTGGTTTTTGCAATTGTTTTATTATATAGTTATAATTTGATTGCAGTGCATTTCGGATTAATTATTCCTATTAATTATATAACAATTGCCATTGTAACATTACTTGATATACCAGCAATGGTGTTGCTTGTTTTTTCATTAATATTAATATTCTAGCTGCTGATAGGAGGGACTAAAATGGATGATATATTTGCAAAATATTTTAATGCTGACAAAATTAGTCATGCCTATCTTTTAAATACCAACGATGTTCAAAAAGTAATAGAGTTAGCTAAATATATTTTTCATTTAAGCGATGTTACTGATAACATTAATAATTTAATTGATAATAACATATATCCTGATTTGCGTATTATAAAACCAGATGGACAGTGGATAAAAAAAGAACAAATTTTAGAATTACAAGAAGAATATAAAGTACGCTCTATATATAATAATAAAAGAATTTATATAATAAATAATGCCGAGAATTTGAATAAATCCTCAGGTAATACTCTTTTAAAATTTTTAGAGGAGCCTAATCCTGAAATAGTTGCATTGTTGATAACTAATAACAAAAATAAAGTATTACCGACAATTGTATCTCGTTGTCAGTATATATCATTAGATTCTAATAGCGAAACAGTTCCAATTGATTTGGATGATGCTTTGGATTGTTGTTTAATAATTGAAAAGGACAAGCAATTGGCAAACTTGCAGTTAGTACAGAAAATTAATATGTATGAAGATCGTTTAAAAATAAAAGAATTATTTTCACAAATGACTTTGATATATGAAAAAAGATTATTAGAAAAATATAATATAGATAATAAATTGACGATCGATGAAACTAAATTTGACAAAATAGCTAAAAATAATACAATAGAAGAAGTTATAAAAAAAATGCAATCTTTAATATTTTTTATTGATGCAATGGATTATAATGTAAATATTAAATTATTAGTAGACAAGCTATTAATAATGATGTATGGAGTTGATTAATATATGTATAAAGTTGTAGGAATTAAATTGGATAATTCTAATCGCTTATATTTTTTTGATATTAATAATCTTAATTTAGATAAAAAAATTGAAGTTATTGTTGAAACTGAAAAGGGACTTCAATATGGTATTGTTTCTTCTGATATAAAGGAAGTAGAAGAAAGTGATTTAGCTTATCCATTAAAAAAAATTGTGCGTATTGCTAACAATGAAGATGTTATGCAACATCAAGAAAATCAAAAACTTGGTATTAAGGCGTTAGAAGATGCCAAAAAATATGCTAGTAAATTAAATTTAGATATGCGTTTTATTGATGCTGCTTTTACTTTTGATAAAAATCAATTGATATTTAATTTTGTTGCTGATGATCGTGTTGATTTTAGAGAATTAGCTAAAAAATTGGCTGCTATATATAAAACAAGGATCGAATTAAGACAAATTGGTGTGCGTGATAAAGCTAAGGAAATAGGGGGAATAGGTCCATGTGGACGTTTTCTTTGCTGTAACACCTTTTTAACCGATTTTGATAGTGTTTCTATAAATATGGCGAAAAATCAATATATTGCTTTAAATCCAACTAAAATTAATGGAGTATGTGGACGTTTATTATGCTGCTTAAAATATGAAGATGAGCAATATACAGAAATGAAGAAAGATTATCCTGATATAGGAACGTATGTTAAAAAAGATAATGTAAGTGGTAAAGTAATTTCGCATAATCTTTTTAAAAAATCTTATACCATAGAGTGTAGTGATAAAACATTAGTTGAGGTATCGGTAGCAGAAGATGAAAGTAATAAATGATTTAATAGGTTACACAGATAAAAAAATAGTCCAAGAAACAGAATGGTTTAAATTTTCATTGGATTCGGTTTTGTTACCAAGATTTGTAACGTTAAATAAAAACATTAAAAATATATTAGATATAGGCACTGGTAATGCCCCAATTCCTATTATTTTATCAACACGAACTAATGCTCAAATATATGGTATAGAAATACAAAAAGATTTGTTTGATTTAGCATGTGAAACAATAAAATTAAATAATTTAGACGGGCAAGTAACTCTTCTAAATGATGATGTCAAAAATATTAATCAATATTTTGAAAGTGGCTTTTTTGATGTAATAGTGAGTAATCCACCTTTTTTTAAAGTTTCTGAAAATACCAAAAAAAATATTGATCCACATAAAAAAATTGCCAGACATGAAGTTAGTTTAAATTTAGAAGAAATAATCAAAATTGCTAGTAAATATTTGAAAAATGGAGGAATTTTTGCGATGGTGCATCGCACTGATCGCTTAATTGATATTATCCAATATTTAAAAAAATATGATATTGAACCAAAGAAAATACAGTTGATTTATCCCAAAAAAGGTAGCGAATCTAATATTGTATTAATCGAAGGTAAATATAAAGGAAATAGTGGATTGAAAATAATGCCTCCTTTGATTGTTCATAATAATGATGGCAGTTACAGTGACGAGGTAATGAAATATTTTAAGGAGGGTTAAGATGAGACAAAAAAGTTATGATGGTAAAAATTCTTTGTATCTTATACCGACACCAATAGGTAATTTAGATGATATAACCATTAGAGCCATTAATATTTTAAAAAAGGTTGATATCCTTTTTTGTGAAGATACAAGAGTAGCTCGGTTATTATTAAATAAATTAGAAATAAAAAAGAAATTAATTAGTTGTAATAATATTAATGAAGAAGTAGTTAAAGAAAAACTAGTTGGTTATTTAAGTCAAGGATATGAAGTTGGCCTAATAACTGATCGTGGTACTCCAATCATTAGTGATCCAGGCTATAAAAGTGTTGAGTATGCCATTAAATGTGGTTATAATGTTATAGGTTTACCTGGGCCAACTGCTCTAATCCCCGCTTTAATTACCTCTGGCATAGAAACTGCTCATTTTTTGTTTTATGGATTTTTAAATTCTAAACAAACTAAATTAGAAAAAGAGTTAAAAGAATTAAGCCCTTTAAAATATACAATGATTTTTTATGAATCACCACATCGTATTATTTCTACATTAAATTCGATGAAGGACATATTAGGAGATCGCCATATTTCGGTTAATAGAGAAATATCAAAAATGTATGAGGAAATATTACGAGGAAGTATTTCGGAGGTTATATCTGAATTAGGAGCCGATATCAAAGGAGAATTTGTAATAATTGTAGAAGGCTGTAAACAAAATAATAATTATGAAAATATGACTGTTCAAGAACATATGAGACAATATATAGCATTAGGTTATAATGAAAAAGATGCCATGAAATTAGTGGCTAAAGATCGAAAAATATCTAAATCAGATATATATCGTGAATATCATAAAGGAAGTGATTAACTGTGAAATTGATAGTAGGACTTGGTAATCCGGGCAAAAATTATGATCATACGAGACATAATATGGGATTTTTTTATATTGATCATTATGCTAAAAAACATAATGTAGAGATAAATAAAGAAAAATTTAATGGTGTTTATAACGAATTTATTTATAATAAAGAAAAGATCATTTTATTGAAACCATATTCATTTATTAATTTATCTGGTGAAGTAATAAAAAAATATGTAGATTTTTTTAAAATAGATATTCAGGATATATTAATAATATGCGATGATTTAGATACTCCAATAGGTAAGTATAAATTAAAATCAAAAGGTAGTAGTGGTGGACATAATGGACTTAAAAATATTGAATTTATGTTACAGACACAGGATTATTGCCGTTTGAAAATAGGCATTTCTAATAATAAAGCAATTGATACTAAGGATTATGTTTTATCTAAATTAGATGATGAATCACAAAAAATAATAAATGAAAATATTGATATAATTTGTGAAATAATTGATGCGTTTGTAAGTATAGATTTTCAATTATTAATGAATAAATATAATAGAAAATAACGAGGATAGTATGGATGCATTAGGAAAATTAATTATAGATAATGATACTAAGAACATGAGTCTATTTGGAATGACTGATGAATTTTTTTGTTTGTATATTTCTCGATTATCTAAAATAAAAAAAAGAAATATTGTCATAATAACATCTACATTATATGAAGCAAATAAAATAGTTAATTCATTAAATAATTATTGTAATAATGCTTTACTATTTCCATGTGATGATTTTCTAACAAATGCTTCCATTGCCACGAGTCCAGAATTTAAAATAACACGCTTGGAAACTATTAATAAGATTATTCAAAATCAAAATAATATTGTTGTTACACATTTAAATTCTTATTTAAGATATTTAGTTAATAAGAAAAAATACCAAGACAATATAATAACTTTAAAAGTAGGGTCAGAAATTCCAAGAGAACAACTTATTACCTCTTTATATAATATCGGTTATGAAAGGGAAACGACAGTAACAAAAACCGGAGATATTAGCATTCGTGGTTTTATTATCGATATTTTTCCAATAAGTAGTAATAGTGCAGTAAGGTTAGAGTTTTTTGGCGATGAAATAGAATCAATTCGTTATTTTGATGCTAGTACTCAAATATCAACTGATAAAATTGATCAAGTAATAATTTATCCAAATAATGAAGTAATCAATAATAGTGCTGATAATTATTTACAAAGTAAGTTTAATGTAATTAAAGATCCTAGTAATATTGCTGACTATTTAGATGACGTTATAACAGTTGTTAAAGATTATACGCAAATTGAATCTTCTTTTTATAAATTGCAAGAAGATATTAACGATTATTTATCGCATAACGATCTTGATACTAGTCAAAAGTTAATGTTTGATATTGATAAAATACCTAATGATTGCATTTTATATAACACTTTTTCTAGTGATAATTTAAAATTTAAAGGTCATCAAAAATTAATGTTCGATATCCATGCCATTTCTCCATTCCATGAAAATATTGAGGCGATTAGCAATTATATTGAGTTAAATTTATCTAAGGGCAATACAGTTATAGTTTGTTTAAAAGATTACCAAATTAATAGTTTTATAAAATTTATTAATATTGATTATCATAGAGTAAAAGATGACATTATCTTACCTAATCAATTAAATATAGTAAATAAACATTTTGATGAAGGTTATATTTATGGACAATACATTATTTTAACAGAGAAAGAATTATTTAATAGTACTAGCCATAAAAATAAGTACAAAACTACATTTAAATATGCCTCTAAGATAAAAAACATTAATAATTTAACAACAGGAGATTATGTAGTTCATAATATTCATGGAATTGGTATTTATAATGGAATAAAAACATTAAGCAAAAATGGTTTAATGAAAGATTATTTAGAGTTATTGTATGAAGGAAAAGATAAGTTATATATTCCCGTTGAAAAAATAGAATTAATTAGTAAATATACTGGTAAAGAGGGAGTTGTTCCCAAAGTTTATAAATTAGGTGGTAGTGAATGGGCTAAGACCAAGTTAAGAGTAAGAAATAAAGTAAAGCAAATAGCAGGTGAATTAATTAAGTTATATGCGTCTAGACAAATGCAATCAGGATATGCTTTTCAAAAAGATACAGAGTTACAAGAAATGTTTGAAAATGAATTTCAATATGAACTAACACCTGATCAAAAGATCACAATTAATCAGATTAAAAGTGATATGGAATCAAATAAACCTATGGATAGATTGCTTTGTGGTGATGTTGGCTATGGGAAAACAGAAGTTGCTTTTCGTGCGATGTTTAAAGCAGTGAATGATTCTAAACAAGTTTTATATTTGTGCCCAACAACAATATTATCAAATCAACAATATAATAATGCTATTCAAAGATTTAAAAATTATCCAGTTAATATTGCTCTTTTAAATCGATTTACTTCAAGTAAAAAAGCTAAGCAAATATTGGATGATTTAAGTAATGGGAAAATAGATATTTTATTTGGTACGCATAGAATTTTAAGTAACGATGTTAAGCCACGTGATTTAGGTTTATTAGTGGTTGATGAAGAACAAAGATTTGGTGTTACACATAAGGAAAAAATAAAGCAGTATAAGAACAATATTGATGTATTAACGTTAACAGCAACCCCAATACCTAGAACTTTACAAATGTCCATGATGGGTATTAGGAGTTTATCTTTAATAGAAACACCGCCTGTTAATAGATATCCTGTGGAAACTTATGTAATTGAAGAAAATGATCTTTTAATTAAAGATGCTATATACAAAGAGCTTTCAAGAAAAGGTCAGGTATTTTTGTTATATAATAGTGTAGAAAAAATTGAAGCAAAAGCTAATTATATAGCTGGATTAGTGCCAGATGCTAGAATTGTTTTTGCTCATGGGCGTATGACAAAAGATGAGTTAGAAAATATTATGTTTAAATTTATTCAATATGAATATGATGTTTTAGTTTGCACAACTATAATTGAAACAGGGATTGATATTCCTAATGCTAATACTTTAATAATAATTGATGCCGATCATTTTGGACTTAGTCAATTGTATCAAATAAGAGGACGTGTAGGACGAAGCGATAAAATAGCATATGCTTATTTGATGTATAATAAGAACAAAGTTTTAACAGAAACAGCTATTAAAAGGTTGAAAGTTATAAAAGAATTTACAGAATTGGGTAGTGGTTTTTCCATAGCTACTAGGGATTTATCAATTCGTGGTGCCGGAGATATTTTAGGTAGTGAACAAGCTGGATTTATTGATAATGTAGGAATTGATTTATATTTGAAAATATTAAATGATGAGGTAAAGCGTCTTAAAGGTGAGAAAGTTATTGATGAAGAACCAAAAGACTCTAAACCATTATTAGAAGTTGAAACTCATATTGATTCAAAATATGTTGAAGAAAATGAATTAAAGATAGAGATTCATAAAAAGATTAATGAGATCGATTCTTATGAAAAATTGCTTAATGTAAAAAATGAATTAGAAGATCGTTTTGGAAAAGTAAATGATAATTTAATCATTTATATGTATGAAGAATGGTTTGAAAAATTAGCTAAAACTAAACATATAGAAGAAGTAAGACAAACTCCTAATTATATTGAGTTATATATGGATCAAGAATATTCTTCCAAAGTGGATGGTGAAAAATTATTTGAAGATTCATACAAAATATCTAATATGTTTCGTTTTATGTTAAAAAATAATCGTTTAATTATAATTTTAGATACTTTAAAATTAGAAAAACATTATATATATTATTTAATTGATTTGTTAAATATTGTAGAGTTTAAAAGCAAGTAGATTGACTACTAAACATATATTTGATAAAATTATTTTGGAAAATAGAAAAGGAGTTTGTATGGATATAGATATTAGCAATATGTTCAATGAAGAAAACAAAAAGATTTTCTTTCGAGAACTAAAACTAAATTTAAATAATAATACGGAAGCTCTTGATTTGTCTTGTAATAATATTGTCCGAGGAGAATTTGCCAAATTAGTATCTGCATTAAAAAAATTGTATATGAAATATTCAATTAAAGTAGATAAAGAAAAATTGAAGGAGATATTATCAGAAGGGCAAAGAAATATTTTAGCTGATTTAAATACTTTGATTCAAGCTAGAAAAGAGCGTAATATAGAGTATCTTGATCAAAATGAAAATATAAACATAAATAAAAAATTTATAAATGCTTATAATAAATATGTGGATTTAAATTGTAATGATTTTATTTCTTCATTTAGATTATCAATAAGTGAGCAAGCTAATAAAATATTATATGGACGTTTATCAGAAGAATATCCATGTACTAATGATGAGATGCATAATGAGTTATTTCAACAAATTAATAACGATTTTGTAAATACGATAATAAATCGCACGGAATCAGAAAATAAATTTCGTGATCAAACATTACAAAATATGACCTTAGGAAGTTATGAACATTATATGGAATTAAATACTAATACAATTAATAATAAGCATAAAACTAAAACAAGGATTGTTAATAATTAAAGCTCATTTTTATGAGCTTTTTTAAATATTAACTATTGGTAAAATTTACCAAAGGAAATATACCCCTAAAAATATTATAATTTATGTGTAGAGTAAAATATTTATCTTTGATAGGTATAATTTTTTATTCATAACAAATACTAAATTATGAAAGAAAGAGGGGAAATCCTATGGAAACAACTGGTGTAGTAAGAAGAATTGATGATTTAGGTAGAATTGTTATACCCAAGGAAATAAGAAGAACTCTTGGAATAAAAGATGGTACCTCAATGGAGATATTTGTGGAGAAAGATATGGTGGCATTAAAGAAATATTCGTCAATGAATAATTTGCTTCATTTTGCCGAAGTTTATGTTGATTCAATTTATAATGCTATTAAACAGGATATTATAATAACAGATAGAGACAATGTCATTGCTTGTGCGGGATCTTTAAAAAAGAAATATGTTAATATGCCAATTAGTTCTTTTTTAGAAGATTGCATTGAAAAAAGTAATATAATAGTTGAAAAAGATATTGTTAAGCTGAGTGTAGTTCAAAATGAAGATATAGAATGTAGTTATATAATTAATACTATTATTTCTAATGGCGAATCGATTGGAGCAGTAGTGATATTATCCTTTGATGATTCGGTTGGTGAACTGGAAGAAAAAACCGCACAAATTGCATCACAATTTTTTGGAAAACATATTGAAGAATAGAAGTAAAGATGTTATAATTTAAGGCATATTAATTATGACATTGAGGGAAAGAAATATAATTTAATATTAAAGAGAGCTTTTGGTTGGTGGAAAAAAGTATATTGATTATATCAAATGGCTCCTGAGTTTTTTGGTCGATAGGTAGGCTAAAACGTTTACAAACGTTAAAAGTATTAAGTGCATAGAATATTCTATGAAATAAGGTGGTACCACGGTAAAATCGTCCTTAATGATGATATTACTGTTTTTTTTATGAAAGGAAGATATAAATGGGTAGATATTTTAAAAAAATTAGCTTTGAACAATTTAAAAAGGATATTAGTAATGATCAAGAATTATATGAAAAGTATTTATTACCTAAAAGAAGTACTAAAAATAGTGCGGGGTACGATTTTTACGCAATTAACGATGTAACGATTATGCCAGGTGAGAGTGTGAAAATACCATTAGGTGTTAAATGTTGTATGAATGAAGATGAAGTCTTAATGCTTTTTATAAGGAGCAGTATGGGTTTTAAGTATAATATTCGAATGTGTAATCAAGTAGGAATAATAGATAGTGATTATTACGATAATACTGATAATGAAGGACATATATGGATTAAGATCAAAAATGAAGGAGATCAAAATTTCGAAATAAAGAGAAATGATGCTATATGTCAAGGTATATTCACTAGATATTTAATAGTTGATGATGAAGAAGAAATTTTAAATGAAAGAATAGGTGGGTTAGGATCCACTAATGAGGTGAGATAAAAAATGGAAAAATATTATATTTCAACAGCGATCGCATATACATCTGGTAAACCTCATATTGGTAATACATATGAAGTTGTTTTAGCTGATGCGATTGCTAGGTTTAAAAGGCAAAAAGGATATGATGTTTATTTTCAAACGGGGACTGATGAACATGGCGAAAAGATAGAATTAAAAGCTAAGGAAATGAACATAGAACCACAAAAATTTGTTGATTTACTAGAAAAATATAAACCAGATAGATATGCTTGTAGTCCTGCATATTTAGAAG
>CANRAE010000008.1 GCA_947628525.1 uncultured Bacilli bacterium | reverse complement strand
AGCAAACCAAAGACAAGCTAGAATGGACGGGTATGAAGAAGGAATCATTGATGGAGAAAAGAAAGGTAAACAAGAAGAAAGAATAAATCGTTCCAAAGAGATAGCCTTATCAATGTTAAAAGACAAAGTAGATGTAGATATGGTAGCCAAATATACAGGATTATCCAAAGAAGAAATTATAAATTTAAAGTAATGTTTGTGTCAAAAGACAATACAAATTGATAGTGTAAAATTATTTGGGGCAGACATAAAAAAAGAAAGACCTATATGTTATAATAAATTTGAAACCATAAAATAACGGAGGTCTTTCTATGGATATGATATCACATTTCAATGAAATTTTGAAAGAAAATTTTAATAAATATTTATATCACTATTTTTTAAAATCTAACTTTTGGAGTAAAACTGGTAATATCGATAATTATATTAACTTTATGTCTGACTTAGATACGTTCAATTATTCCTTTATGATTAATGCCATTAAATCATATTTTGAATATATTGATAATATCTTCTTCAATACTATTTATCGTAAACAAAATTGTATTTCTAAAGGCTTTTATCAAAGAACTATTCTTACTTTATTTGGCGAAGTTACTTTTAAACGGCGTTACTATTATGATAAAAAAGATCATGAAAGATTTTTCTTTACTGATTTTTATCTTAATCTTCCTAAAAGAAAGTATTTTGATCCATTTATATGTGCTGATATTTGTGAACATGCTGCTTCTTACAGTTATTCTAAAACTGGTAAAGTAATAGCTAATAAAATTGGTATGAAAATTAATAATAATATTTCTATTTCTCGTGCCTCTGCTAGAAATATTGTTATGAAATTTAATATGGAAGAAGATAATTATTATGATGAGCGAAAAAAAGTTGAAAAATTATACGTTATGCTTGATGAAAAGTTCGTTGGCTCTCAATTTAATAATAATCAAGATCATATGATTAAAGCAGCTGTATTATTTGACAATACTGAACTTGTTTATAAATATAAGAAAAAAGAAAATTCTATGAATAGATATAGATTAGTTAATTCACATACTTGTGCTTCTATTGATCATGATTTATTAAATAATACTGTCGATTACATTTATAATACTTATGATTTAGATTATTTAAAAGAAATTGATTTTATGGGTGATTGTGCTTTATGGATTAAAAACTTTCCAAAATCTAATTGGTTTAAATTTGATAATGATATTAAAATTAACTTTTCAATGGATGGCTTTCATTTTTCTCAAGCTCTTAATAATTTGACTACATTAAAACATAAAGATGTTTATGATGCTTTATATGAATATGTTTTAAATAATAATAAAGATGATTTTACTAGATTATGTAATGAATTCCTTGACTGTTTTCCTGAAAGAAAAGAAATTATTGAAAAGAAAAGAGATTATATTTTAAATAATTGGAACGAAAGACAATTTTATCAAAATCATTCTTATTTAAAATGTTCTATGGAATCTCATATTTCTCATATATTTGCTGATATATTTACTTCTCGTCCTAAAGCGTACTCTAAGAATGGTTTAAGACAATTATTAAAACTGAGACTTTTGAAAGTTAATAATAAAGATATTAAAAACGTCTATTTCAATACTTTTAGAAAAAAAGAAATTAGAATAAATCATTCCTTTTCTTGCTATAACAATTATGTTAATTACTATGACAATACTATTTCACAATATCTACGTTTCAACAATGATAACTATATCAATTCAATATAAAAAGAAAATCAAATTTGTTATAAATTCAACTTTCTTTATTTTTTACCCCAAATCTCTTTACACTAACTACAAATTATTTGTCTTTTTTACGTTATTAAAAAAACGTAAGATATTGTAAATGGCTATGATGTTTTGAATAAAATATGGAGGTTAAATTTATGATGACAGTTAAAGAATTATTAAAAGTAATAGGTATTAAAAAACCGACAATAAAATTAATGACTCATCCCAAGTTGATTCAGGTATTAAATTTTTGTAATGAACAGGATATTACTGTGTATGAACATGATTTTGTTATTAATGAAGATGCCTTTATCGTTTTTTTAGATAATATCCATTCTATTGAAACTTTATTTGAATTATTAAAAAATGTTAGTGTTTTATTAAGTATTGATTTTAATCCGAAAGAAATAGCTCTTTTTTATAATTTATATGATTCTAGGAAATTACAATATAATGAAGATAGTGAAATATTAATTGATGATGAATATCTTATGTACGCTACTAAGGAATGGACAGAAAATAATTTTATTAAGCAAGATAAAGTATTGTATATTTCTGATAAAAGGATGATATTAAAACCAAATTTAAAAAAACAAGATGAAGATGATTATGTCGAAAGTTATTTATTAAATTTAATAGCTTTAAAAAAAGCCAAAGAATTAGGGCTACTTAAAGAAGCAATAAAAAAATTGCAATAGATAAAAATTATGTAAAAAAAAGATTAAGTGTTGTTAACCTTTACTTGATCTTTTTTTGTTTTTAGCTTTCGCTTTTAATAAACCCATTTTGTGTTAATTTTCTAATTATTTCTTTTTTGGTTGATTCACCAGACATACGATTAATAGATGACTTTTCTTTACCATCAAAAATGAAGAAAGTAGTAGGGGTACCTATCTTAGGTCCAAATATTTTAACAAATTGCTCATATTCACTATCACTAACATTTGAAAAATTAAGAATAAAAGCATCAATCTTATATTCGTTAATTACTTCTTCATATCTTGGCTCAAATACAGCACAATGCGTACATCCATCTTGAATAACAGTAAAAACGAAAGTATCCCCATTATCTAATTTTTTGGTTAAAGTCGAAAAACTAATTTCTTTTAAATAAGAATTATTGCCACATCCAGTAAGCAATAGGATAATTGCTAAAATGATACCAAAATTTAAAATTTTTTTCATTATTTACACCTCAAAAATATATATTATCACAAATGATATAACAAGAAAAGATTGTTTTTTTATAAGAAGTATTGTATACTTAAAATAGTATCATAGTAAAGGTGGCTTTAGTATGCATAAAAAATTTTTATTACTAGTATTTACTATTTTTACGATTATTTTGACCATGCCAAAAGTAAATGCTATTTATGAAGAATGTACTTCTAATGAATTAAATAATTTGAAGCGGTTAGCATCTACTATTTCCTTTGATTATGAACTATATGATGAAGCATCTAGTGATGGAAGATATTATTTTAATATTTTAACTATTAATTTTATCGATAAATTCTATATGATTGATTCTAATGGGATAGAGTATGGTTATGCTAGTAATTTGGAAGATAATGGCATAAGAACATTAGGAAGTGTTTTAGAGCATAGTAGAATAAAATTTGATATCTATGCCTCAGCACAAACTAATTGTTATGAAACATTAATTTTGTCAAAAACGGTTGAAGTTCCATATTTCAATCAATATTCCTTACGGGATGAATGCGTAGGAAAAGAAGAAATCCCTATATGTCAGCGATACTATGGCGGTGTAATCAAAAATGAAGAAGATTTTTTGAATCAAATGAAAACGTATCAACAAGAAGAAAGCCAAAAAGAGGAAAAAAATTTTCTAGATTATATTGTAGATTTTGTTAAAGATAATCTTGTTATTTCTATTTTGGTATTAGTAGTAATAGGAGTTAGCGTAATAATTGTTGTAGTAAGATATTTAATTAATAGAAAAAAAATAAGAATAAAGATTTAGGAGGTTAACTATGATAATGAAAAGAAAAGTTAAATTTATATTTACGTTTTTATTTATCATGGTTTTGGCTTTTTCTTTAAAGGTAGTTTATGCTGGCAATACTTCTGGTGGCGGTGGAAGTAAACCAGGGGGATGTTCAGATGGTTGTGAATGGAAATATAGTGGTATTGGCGTTAGACTTTCCCTTTATAAATATAATGGTAAACAATTAAGTTATATTGGTTCAGAAGATTATTGCGCTGGTGGGCGAGGTATGACTAGTTGCTTTGAAGGAAGAAAGGCCCTACAAACAGTTAATTCTGCTGGTAAAGTGGCTTATCAAAATATATCTAATTTAGATGTTGGCAATTGGGTTAAAACTCCTTCGACTATTACTTTAAAAAATAGTTATGGTTTTTCCAATTATCATGATGGATGGAATGCGGTGGAACAAGATGTTATAAATCTTTTCTCCTTAGAAAGTGATAGTAAAACTACCGTTTTAAATAAAATTAAAACAGAATTTAGTCCGTTAGCTCAAAATTTAACCACAGAAGATTTAGGATATATTTATATAACAATTGAGCCAACTTTATTAATTCAGGAAGCAAATAACAAAGATACGCAATATTATGCTAGCGCATATGAATATGCTTATTTATATAAAGTTAATAATTATTATCTTTTACAAGGAATTACAACGGAAATTCTAGGAAGATTGGCTACTAATATCATGGCGCAAACACAAAAAGGTATAGATACATATAAATTTGTAGGTGGTAGTGAAGCAAAAGTAACATTAATTGGTAATAATCCTAAATGGAATCCAGAGACTAGAACCCCAGCACTTGAAATACCTGGAAATTCAGCTAATAGGCAAATGATGAGTGAAGCTACTTTAAGTAAAGAAGGTTATGGTATTAATGTGTTTTGGCTAGGTAATTATCCAGCGGTTCAAAAAAATCCAACACCAAGTTGTAGTATAACTGAGTCTAGTGATAAAAAAACATATACTTTAAAATATACAGGTGTTACGGGTAATGTAGAATTTGGAATTTCTAATAAGCCTGATTATATAAGTAATAAGACAACTTATCAAGCCGAAGTTAACGATACCATCATATATGGAGTTGTTAAATCTAATGGTAAGAAAGTAGCTACTTGTTCTTTAAAAAGAACAGTACCAACTTGTGAAAGCACTTGCTCAGGTAAAAGCGGGGATAGTTTATTAGCTTGTGCTGAAAATTATTGTCAAGTAACAACTAGTAATACTTCGGGTAAAAAAAAGTGTATAACAACTTGTGGTTATGCTCAACCATCATTTAGTTCTTGTACTAATCAAAATAGTACGAAAGGATCTGATACAACATGTGATAGTGATGCAACTTCATCAAAAGGAACTTGTACTGCTGCATCTACTGAAACTTATTACAAAACAGTATGTAAAGAGACAAGTACTATTTTCTATGGCAATAGCCTGCCAGTAGAATTAGTCCCAGGATCAGGTTTTAGTTATACTCCTAGATTAACAGGAACTAAAACTTGTGAAATGACTTTTGAATCATCGAGATGGAAATTTGACTATGCTGCTTCTTATACCGATGCTGAGAGAAATAGATTATTAAATAAATTGAAAGAATTTCAGAATGTATCAAAGACATCTATTTGGGCTAAAGATTCTCAAAATAATTACAAATATGATTCTAGTAATGCTGATATAACTATGGATATAGCAACTGATAATACAAATAAGGTAGTTACTAAAAAATTAGAAGCCCTTGCTACTACTAATTTATTAGATCAAGATATTGTAATTTCATCAGCTGGTAGTATACGCATACCTTTATATGCGGCTGGTACAACTAGTTCTCAAACAATTTTTAGAATAATAGAAACCAAATCATCTAATGAAACAAGCTATCGCTTGCCAGCGGTTTGTATCGATGGTGGTAATGGTGAAGTATATGATGCTTCAAGTACTGGTGAATGTAAAACTAGTAATGATGGTCCATATTATAGATATTTTACTGGGCTTAAAATAGAAGAGAATAGTTATAATACATACGTTAAAGTAACTAAAAATAGTAGTAATATGGATGTTACTAATACTTGTCATTATAACATAGAAGATGATAATCCTAGTGGTATTTCTTGTTCTATTTTAAGAAATGGACTTACATTTAGATTAATAATCAATAATAAATATGGCGAAAAAATTACTTATGGTATTTCTGATGTTAAAAATACTATCAACAACCAAACTGTTTTTACAGCCAAAGCTGGTTTAAGTGATTATAAAGTATATGGTACTATTAAAAAAGGTCAAAACATTGTAGCAACTTGTGAATCGAATAAACAAGTTAATCCGGATCCTATTGATCCTGATCCAGATAATCCAGATCCTGATATTCCAGATCCTAATGATCCTGATCCAAATAATCCCGATCCTAATGACCCTGATCCCAACAATCCAGGTTCGGGATTAGATACATGTGTTAATAAATTTAAAGCTAGTGAATATAAAAAAATAGCTGAATATTGTAATACTAATTGGATGACGGACTCTGCTAATTACGCTAGTGAAAAAGACTGTTATATATCTTGTTCTTATGGAAGAAATACTTGCATGATTAATTCATCTTTTACTTGCGATGAACTAGATAAAGTTGAAACATACTGTAAGAGTTATTATCAAAGAGATGGCTACAAGACACCTTATAGTTGTATTAATGATTGCTCATGTACCAAAACCCCTGATCCAAATGATGATCCTAGTGATGATGATGTACATGATAATTGCTTAGGAGTGGTTTGTAATTATACATATCGTCCTATCTCATTAAAAGATCCATTCCCTAAGAATCGTTTACCAGGTGCTAATTGGTATGGTAGAGAGATATTTATAACTGATGATTTACAAAATCCAGCCTTAAATAATGGTGCTGATCCAGAATATGTAATAGAATTGACACCTAGGCGAATTGATACAATTAATGCTAATACTAAAACTTATAATTTAGGCAATGGTAAAAATGCATATATTGATTATGTTTATAAAGATGAATATAGTAAAGATGGTAAATATGAGAGTAAATTTATCCATGTTAATGATCCTAATAATGGTGGCTTTTATTCTTATTTCACCATGATAGATGGAAAGGGGGTTTAGTATATGCAGTCTTCAATGTGGGGATTTCTATTTCTAATATTAGGTGTTTTAGGAATTATATTAATTAATTTATTTGGTAATATTACAGTTGATAACGAGGATATGTATTATATTTTAAAAGAAGTAACTGAAGCTTCTATGATCGATGCTGTTGATTATCAAGCTTATCGTGTGGGCGTAGGATATGATGGTGTAACAGAAGATAGTGATCCTGATTCAATGCATTGTATTGCGGGGATTCCTGGAACGGTCCGAATTATTGAGGAAAAATTTATCGAAAGCTTTACTAGACGTTTTTCTTCTTCCGCACGAGGTAACCAAAATTATAAAATTAGTTTTGATGATATTGATGAATGCCCACCCAAAGTTACAGTTACAGTAACCGTTCGGGAATCATATAGTTGGTTTTCTAGATTATTTGGATTAAAGAAAAATAATAAAGTAAATTATGAAACTGATTCAGCTGAAGTAGTCAATAGACTAAGTGCTATTTTAGAAAGTAAATAGGAGATGAGATAATGAAAAATTTGACATTAAAATTAAAAATGTTTTTAAAAAATAAAAATACAGTTACAGTCATATGTGTTTTACTCATGGTATTAGTAATTTTTATTGGATATAATTGGCGTGTAAATCAAGCTATTGATCCGGTAAGAGTACCTTATGCCTTAGATACGATTGATCCTAGAACCCAAATAACCCAAGATATGATTGGTTATCGCGAAATAGCACGTGCGGCTGTTACGAGTGATGTTATAACCAGTGCTAAAAATTTGATTGGATTTTATGCGAATGCTAATACCGTTATTCCCAAGGGAAGTATGTTTTATAAAGGAACAGTAGTTCAAAAAGATGAATTGCCTGATTCTGCTTTATATGGTATGCCACTTGATGAAACTTTATATTATTTAGGTGTCAATATGACTACTTCATATAGTAATACTATTTTACCTGGTAATTATATTGATATTTACATTCAAACTATTACTACTGATAATGATGGTAACAACAAAGTTATGGTTGGTAAATTATTGAGTAATGTTTTAGTAAGAGCAGTAAAAACTTCTAATGGTTTAAATGTTTTTGAAACTAGTGAAGAGACTAGAACCCCAGCTACTGTCATTTTCTCTGTTAAGGAAGATATTCATCTTTTATTAAGAAAAGCTGCTTTAATTGGTAGTTTAAATGATCAATATACAATTAATATTATTCCGGTTCCAAATACGACTGGTTTTGATGGTAATGATACTGATGGTGTTGTTACAACTGTAACTAGTGAATATTTAAAGAACTTTATTGAAGAAAAAAGTATATATCTTCCCCAAGAAGAGTTAGAAAACAATGTAAATAATCAAACTGATGGAGGCGAAGATGAATAATATGGATGAGGGAATGAATTTACAAGGTATACATTATAATGTTCCAACTAATAACAATCCTGTTGAAGCACCACAAACTCAGACTTCTACTACAACACCACAAGAAGAAAATGTACAAAATGATATTATTGCTAATAATTTAGTTGAGAACGTCAATTATGCCAGAAATGATAATTTATTTTCTAATATCGATTTTGGACCACTGCAAAAATATTTAGTTGATGATAATATAACCGATATTTCTTATAGTAATGGTGGTCAAGTTTGGTTAAAAACATTAGACAAAGGTGTGTATCGAACAGAGGAAAACGAAATAAATGATGCTTTAATTGAAAAAATAGCTTTTCAATGTTCTAATGTTATGGGAAAAACGTTTAATATGGCTCATCCTTTTCTAGATAGTGAATCAGCGGAATTAAGAATGAATTTTGTTCACGATTCAATTGCTAGAAATGGTATTGCAGCTGTGTTTCGTAAAACACCAGCTAAAATAAGACTAGAAAAAACTAAATTATTACAAGAAAATTATGTTAATTTAAATATTCATGATTTTTTGATAAAAGCTGTCGAAGGACATTGTAATATCATTGTTAGTGGTGAGACTGGTTCTGGTAAAACAGAGTTAGTTAAATATTTAGCTGCTCATACTAAGGAAAATGAAAAGATAATTACGATCGAAGATACATTAGAATTACACTTAGATAGAATTTTTCCTCATCGTGATATCGTGGCAATGAAAACTAATAATATAGCGTCATATAGTGATGTATTAGTTACTTGCATGCGTCAAAATCCTAAATGGATTTTATTATCAGAGGTACGTAGTGCCGAGGCTGTAACAGCAGTTCGTAATTCTATTTCCTCAGGACATAATATATTATCAACAATCCATTCTGATAAAGCTGAAAGCATACCCCATCGTATGTATAGCTTGCTAGAAACGAATATTGATGTTGATCAATTTTTAAAAACCATATATCGTTATGTGCAATTAGGGGTTAATGTACGTGGACGATACGATAGTAATGAAAAAAGATTTAAACGTGAAATTTCAGAAGTTACGGAATTTTATGTTGATGAAAACAACGAAGCAAAACATAATACTATTTATAAAAAAAACGTAAATGGTGTTGAAACTTATAATCAGCCTTCAAAATATTTAAAAGAATATCTTGAAGGACAAGGTGTAAATATTGATGATTTATTTACCAATGTGGCTAGCACTAATAGCGTTAGTAATTTTTCCCAAAATAGTAATTTAAATAATAATTATTTTAATAATGACGAAATATTATAAATAAAAAAATAAGAAAGAGTGGTGATGATATATGGAGATGGTTATTGTTTTATTCTTAGTTATCTTTGTTATTTTGTACCGTCTTAAAAAAGGAGAATCTCTATATAAATTCGTAATAACTAAAGGAAGCAATATATATAATAAATATGCACCTTACTCTTTTAAAATGGTACGACAAAAAGTAAAAGAATTAGGACAAGATTATACTAAGAAACAATATATTACACAATTAGTTATTTTTGCTGGGGGTGGTTTCTTAATTTCCTATTTATATTTTTACAATCCAATTGTATCAATTTTATACACTATTTTAGTTGTTTCTTTAATACCATATCTTACTTATTTAAGATGTAAACGTATATATAGTGAATTTATTTTTGAACAAATACAAGTTTATGTAACTAATACGATTATGGAATTTCAAACAACGCAAAGTTTTGTTAAAGCCTTAGAAGGAGTGTATCAATCAGGTGTTTTACAAGATCCTGTTTTGT
Source organism: uncultured Bacilli bacterium (assembly GCA_947628525.1). Classification (GTDB taxonomy): domain Bacteria; phylum Bacillota_I; class Bacilli_A; order RF39; family UBA660; genus RGIG3091. The sequence goes on along the minus strand of CANRAE010000008.1, from coordinate 21,262 downwards.
CAGATGTTAAAACAATGATTGATTTAGCTTATCAAAATGGTGATATTGATGAATCCATTAATTATATGAACAAAAAATACAATTTTTATATGACGAGAAATATGCATCAATTATTTTTACAAATTACCAAAGAAGGATCGCGTGATACAACCGAAGTATTAGAAAATATGCTTCAAGATATTGACCTTTTAGTTGAAGGCGTATATCGTGATCGTGTCGATCGTCAAAATTTCCATAGACAATTTATTCAATATGGATTGATGCTTTATTTATTGGTTATGTTAATTCAATATTTACTTGGTGTTGATACTTATTTACAACTTCTAGAAGATCCCCTAGTAGTAGTGGCATTACACTTAATTGTTCTTTCTAATAGTTATTTTCTTCTATCAGGAGAAAAATATTATAACGAGAATGTAGGTGCGGAATAATGGAAATATTAATTGTTGCAATATTGTTGTTCTTTATCTTTATTTATACTAAGAAAGTTGATACAAGAACATTTATTGCGGAGAATGATGTTTATTTAAAAGGATTAAAAGAAAAAGATTATGATTTTTATGTAAGTGCTAAATATGGTGATAAAGTTGATCCTAATCAATTGTTTATGAAACGTTTAAGAACGACTTTTTTTGGTATTGTTGCCTTATTAATCTTATTCGTAACCAACTTAAATTTTATTAATTTTATAGCTATATTATTAGTAACATATTTTATTTTTAAATCTCAATATATGTCATTAAAAAGATATTATAAAAGATATACTCATGAAATTGATCAAATGTTACCATATTACTTAAAAGGCTTAGAAATTTTGTGCCAAAATTATACAGTTCCTGTTGCAATATCACGATCAATTGATGATGCCCCAGAAATTTTTAAATTAGGATTAAAAGAAATGATTGCTAGGATAGATGCAGGGGATTCTTCTATTCAACCATATATGGATTTTGCTATTAGATATCCAGTAAGAGATTCGATGCGTATGATGCGACTTTTATATCGTTTAAGCTTAGGAGCACAAGAGAATAAATATCAACAATTATTGATGTTTTCTAGGTCTGTTTCTAATTTGCAAAATAAAGCTAGGGAAGTAAAATACAAAAATCGTTTATCAAATATGGAAAAGCGTACGATGATCATGTTAGTTGTAACTGGTGGAGGTACGATGTTGATACTTTTAATGTCAATGATGCAGCTTTTCGGAGTATAAGTATTGATATAAATAAAAAAAGTGGGTATAATTAATATTATGATAGAAAGGAGTGTTTTTAATGAAGGAAGCGACCGGAGAATTAAACATGACCATCGTAGTTGTTGTTGCAGTAGCTGCTATTTTAGCGTTTGTTACTTTCTTTGTTCCTAAAATTTTAGATCAAATTAATGGAAAATGGGGTAATGCAGCTGAAGAAGAGATTTGGACGGAAGAATAAAATATTTATAAGAGGTGATCAGTAGTGAGAGAATCAATAGGTGGACTATTTTTAATTAAAATAGTGTTGATCTTTTTAGTAGTTTATATTGGTTTTATGGCTATTGTGATCAATTATGGAAAGTTTTTTCGTTATAAAAATGCAATTATCAATAAAATAGAACAAAACGAAGGATATGGAACATGTGAAGATATTAGGAATATGGTTTTATCTACTGGATATAGTGCTGGTGATCGGTATAAAATCATTGCTACATCTAATGCAAGAGGAATGATTTATAAAGTTAAAATATATATAACTTTTTCACTTCCATTAGTAAGGAGTAAAGTAGAAATACCAATTACGGGTGAGACTAGAATAATTGAAACAGGTTATAATAATTTAGAAGAGCTTACTTGTACACAAAGTGATTATTAGAGGTGAAATATGAATGTTTTAATAACTAATAGACAAGAATCAGTTTTGGCTAGTTTAGAAATAGAAATTATTAAGACCCTACGTGGTGAGTATGATGTAGATGAGATAATTGGACAATTTGCTAATTTCTTTTTTGCAAGGATGATTCTAGATGTAACAGCGATAAAAGATTATAAAAATATTATCGTTTATCAAAAATTATCTATTGGCTTACCAGTTGATAAGATTATTCTTATGTTACCTAATGAGCAAGAATTTGCTAATCCTAATTTTATTTCACAGTTAATATCCATGGGCTTTTATAATTTTGGAAAAACATTTGATGAAATTAACTATCTAATACAAAATCCAAATTCTTATAAAGATGTAGCTCATTTGCATCAGTTATCACCAATTGGTGGTGGTGCTGTTAACATTACTAATGTAGAAACACCTCATCAAGTAGTAGCAACAACGACGATTCAAGCTGCACCAATTAGTAGAATTATTGGTTTGAAAAATGTAACAGCAAGTGCTGGCGCAACCACTTTAGCATATCTTATGAAACGTGAGTTAGAAACAATTCATGGATTAAGTGTCTTAGCTATAGAAGTTAATAAACGTGAATTTGCATATTTTAATGATCCTTCACTTGTGTCAACCAATAAAAACGATTTAATGCAACAATTATTAAAAGCTAGAAATTATAATGTTGTTATTGTCGATTTAAATGATTGGGATAGTAGTGTTTGTGATGAAGTTTTATATTTAATAGAACCATCTATCATCAAATTAAATAAATTAATGAAATTAGATAGTAGTATTTTTGAAAAATTAAAAGGTGAAAAAATAGTGTTGAATAAAACCTTAGTTTCTGGTGGTAATATTGATACTTTTGAGTATGAAACAGGATTAAAAGTATTTGATGTTATTAAACCATTAGATGATAGATCAAGTAAACCTATGTTAACTGATTTTTTAGTTAAATTAGGTATTATAAGAAAATAAATGTCAATAAATGTCATTTATACACAAAAAAATTGACAATATTTTGGTAATATTGTATGATTATTTTAAGAAGAAGGAGGAAGTATATTATGTTATTTATGATAAGTGATTATTGTACTGAGTTGTCCCCTGTCATTAATTTCTTAAAAGCTGTTTTAAAAATTATTCAATGGGGAATTCCTGTTTTGTTAATCATTATGGGTAGTATTGACTTAGGAAAAGCCGTAATGTCAAGTGATGATAAGGAAATTAAAGGCGCAACTAGTAGATTAGTTAAACGTGCTATTGCTGCTGTTGCAGTGTTCTTTGTTCCAATCATAGTAGATCTTTTGATAGGAATGGTTGGGGATGCTGATGCTAACGAAGGTTCATTCGTAAAGTGTTGGAATGATAACGGTAGAAAAGGTAATACATAGGATAAAAGTAACTTGTAAGAACAAATATATTTCTTTTGAATATATTTGTTTTTTTTTTGATTATTTGATATAATTTTACTGGATGGTGAATTTATGAAATCAAATAAAAAATTAATTGTTATCTTATCTTCGTTTGTTGGCGGAATAATTTTATTAATTATTATTTTAATGCTTATTGCTAATGGGGGTAGTAAATCACTTGGTTACGAAAAAATAGAAAAAAATATTGTATCAGCCGGTAAAAATTATTTTAAAGATCATGAAGATAAGTTACCTAGTCAAGGAACAATTGAAATTAATGCTAGTAAATTGATTAGCGAAGGTTATCTTTCTGATTTTTCTAAAAGAGTTCCTAGTGGTGTAACGTGTAGTGGAACATTGGCTGTTAGCAAGACACCAAACGATTATTCATATCGTTCAAGTTTGAATTGTGGCGATGATTATAAAACGCAAACTTTAAGTAATATTTTATTAGAAAAAGTTACTACTTCTAACAATGGATTATATGCAATGGAACAAGTATCAGCTGATGATCCTGATCAAGTTGAAAATGTTTATATTTTTAGAGGTGATGCCGTTAATAATTATATTAAATTAGGTGATTTTTATTGGCGAATTGTTAAAGTTTATGAAGATGGTGAAATTGCTGTTTTAGGTGATCCAGAGTTATTGATAGCTAGGTGGGATAATCGCTATAATATTGATACTCAAAAATATCATGGTATAAATATTTATGATGTAAGTCGTATGAAAGATAGCATTAAAACAGAAGTGTTAGATTACGAAGATGGTTATAAAATAATTAAAAGCTTAATAACAACCCATACTGCTTGTTACGGCAAAAGATCATTGGATAATACAAGCAAAGATGGTAGTGTTGAATGCCAAGAAACTTTGAAAGATCAATATTTTAGTCTTTTACCCGTTTATGATTTCATGAATGCTAGTCTTGATCCTAATTGTCAACATGCCGAAGATAATTCTTGCTACAATTATAACTATTTAGCAGAACATTCCGAAGAATGGTGGACTCTTACAGGTGTAGAGGACGATAGCGAAAATGTATATTTTGTTGATAAAACAGTAGAGCATGATTATGCAAGTACCAGTCGTGGAGTAAGACTTTATGCACATTTTGCTCCAAACGTAAAATATATATCAGGTAGTGGTACCGAAGAAGATCCATACGTGGTTGAATAGTTTATAAAAAATAAGTTTAATTTTACTTATTTTTTTCTTTTTATTTACTTTTTTTGACTATTATATTGGCAAAACTTGACAAATAATTAAAAAATGTTTCGCTAATAAAGAAAATATGCTATAATAACAGTGATTATTAAGCAAGGGGTGTTTATTATGCTTAAAAATAGTAATAAAGTATTAATTATTTATATAATTATGACTTTGTTATTAATAGAACCAGTTTATGCAATCAATTGTGATGGTATTTTAACGCCAGGAGCTTATCAAATGTTACAAGATGCAATTAATATTATTAGAATTGCTGTTCCTATCTTATTAATTGTATTAGGTAGTGTTGATTTGGGTTCTGTTGTAATAAGTCAAGATAAGGATGCAATGCCAAAAGCTGTTGGTAAACTTGTCAAAAGGTGCATATGCGCAGTAGCTATTTTTTTCGTGCCTTTAATTGTTAAAACCATATTAAATATGCCAGGAATAAAGGGAAATGTTAATTTAGTTGACGATCCTTTATGCGGTATTGAATAGGGGGTGTTTGTGTGGAAAAGGCTTCATGGGTTACTAATCAAATAAGAGGTATTTTTGCAAGCATTAACTATTGTATTTATTCAGCTATTGAATGGATTATGCAAGGAATATTTGATATTGCGTCAATTAATATTAATTCTGGATTAATAAATGATGTCTATATGAAGATATATGTTGTTTTAGGTATTTTTATGACTTTTAAACTTACTATTTCTTTGTTGCAATATATGGTTAATCCTGAAAAATTGACAGATAAAGAAAAAGGAGCTTCTAAGTTAATAAGTAGAGCAATAGTAATGCTAATCATGTTGATTTTCCTTCCTAGTTTGTTCCCTATATTAAATAGGGTACAAACAGAGTTTTTACCAGTTTTACCTAAAATTATTTTAAACAGTGATACTGATAATTCGAGTTCGGTTCCAGATAATGCCAATTTAATGGCAACCTCGGCCTTGGGGGCGTTTTTTAGACCAGCCGATGGAATGGATCCAGCAGATAGACCAGACCCTATTACTAGTGTTTCAGACATAATGGATCACTATAAAGATAAAACTAGTGGATATTATGATTATGAATTTAACTATATCTATGCCATTGGTGCTGGTGTTGCTATTGTTATTATTTTAATATTGATGACAATAAAAATAGGTATAAGGCTTTTTAAAATGTTAATCTTACAATTAATAGCACCTATACCGATTATGAGTTACATTGATCCTAAATCAGCTAAAGATGGGGCTTTTGCTAGTTGGTTGAAACAGTTAATGTCTACTTTCTTTGATATTTTTATTCGCCTAGGGGTAATATATTTTGTCCTTATGCTTTTATCAGCACTTGCTGATGGTACTTTATTTGCTGAAAGTACTTCTTTAAATGTTTATACTAAGGTATTTTTAATAATTGCTTTATTAATGTTTGCAAAGGATGCACCTAATTTTGTTAAAGATGCTTTTGGTATTAAGCATGATAAAGATACTAGCGGAGGATTAGCTGCTATTACCGGAGGAATAATGGGCGCTGCCACTGGAACATTATCAGGAGCTATATCTGGTCGTGGCCTTAGAGGAGCTATTACAGGTTTTACAACAGGTCTTAATGCCGGTTGGCAAGGTGGTATGACTGGTAAAAAAGCCGATGCTTTCCGTGCTGCTGGTGATGCTGCTAAGCAAGCCCGCACTGGTAATGATAAAGCTAAGAGTGGTTTCCTAAATTCAATGCAAGAAAAAGCAACGCATGCACAATTATCTAGATCGGCAGCTAAACTAAATTTGAGCCTCGATACTATTGATTCAGCTAAAGATAATATGATCAAGACTCAAGAAATGGCAGCCCAAGCTCAACGTAATTATCAAACTGGACTTCAAACTGGCCACTTCTTTGATCTTAATGGTACTGAAATTGATATGAGTGAAGCAGCTAAGATCGTCGATGATACAACATCTGCTTCTAATATAGCAACTAAGAATTATGAAAAAGCTAATAAAGCAGGAGATTACTATAAAATCAATAGATCTTTTGCTGAGGATTACAAAGCTAATAAAAGAAAGGCTAAACCTGATTATAAGAGTGGTACATTGACAAGACCTGAATATAAAGCCAAAGGTAAATTTGATCCAGCAAAAGGTTCATATACTCCTGGAACATATGATCCTATTACTGGTGCTCCAATTAGGCCTGGTAAGATCAGGAAATAAAGAAAAGAAAGGAAAACGTGATATTAGATGGAAAATAATTACTTGATTCCAGCTAATTCCAATCGTGGTAAATTAATTTTAGGATATTTTCGTGGAATTGATTTAGCTATTTTTGGAACTGGTGCTGGTATAACATTAATATTGATTTTAGCATTTCAAGGGATGCTAACCAATTGGATGGTAGCTGTTGGGGTTTTAGCTCCTGTAGCTGTAACGGGATTTTTAGTAATTCCCATACCATATCAACACAATGTATTAGTGTTGTTAACATGTATTTATAAATATTTCTTTGTTAATAGACAAAGATATTATTGGAAAGGTTGGTGTAATAATTATGGCGAAGAAGAAGCCACAAATAAATAGTAAATATACAGAAGATTGGGTTCCAGTACAATCAATAACAAATGGAATGATTTTACTTGATAATCAGTTGAAAGTAACAGGCGTAAAAATTGCTCCTCGCAATATCTTCATATTAGATGAAGATTCGCAACAAGCAGTTTTAAATAATTTAAAAAATTTCTATAATCAAATTGATTTTGAATTTTGGCTTGTTGTTGCTGATCGTCCTGTTGATATATCCATTTATATGTCGCAGTTACAGGTGTTGTATAATCAGACACAATCTCCTGCCATTAGAAAATTAATAAGTGAAGATATTCAAAAAGGTAATAATTTTATGAATAATAATGTTGTTGATACAGAATATTATATTTTATTTAAAGAAAATAATTTAGATTTAATACAAAAACGTCTTAGAATGTTAATAAATTCTCTATCAGCTTGTGGTCTTATGGCTAGTCAAACTAGCAATGAAGATTTAAGAATTATCTTAGATAATTTCTTAAATGGTGGGCAAACAACGGAATTTGGAACGGTGGTGGTAGCATGAGTTCAATGAATTTTAAATCACAAATTGCTCCTAAGGGGTTAAGTTTTGGCTATAGTGATTTCTTTATTAGTGATAAATATGCTACATTGTTGACAGTAGTTTCTTATCCTAAATTTATTGCCCCAGGATATTTGTCAACTTTAACTACTATGCCAGGTATTAAAGTAGTTATTAAACATATTCCGGTACCTTTTTCGACTATTTCTAAAATGTTAAATAAACAAATTGCTGAATTGAAGACTAGATATCAAGAAGAAAAAGATCGTACTATTCAAGAGCGAATTAGATTAGATTATGAATCGCTTGAATATTTTGTTACAATGTTAGCAGGAAGTCAAGCTAGAATCTTTGATTTTCAAATGCACATTATGATAACAGCTGATACCAAAGAAGATTTAGAATTAAAGAAGACTAATGTTAAAAATTATTTGGATGCCATGGAATTAAAAGCTGTATCATTACGTTTTGAGCAAGAAAAAGTATTAAAATCAATTATTCCTATTTTCCCTAAACAAGATATAGAAGATCGTATTGGTACACCAATTCCATCAGTTACTATTGCTGCTATGTATCCATTTATCTTTGATAGCATTAAAGATCCTGGTTTATCGACCCTTTTAGGAGTTGATTTCTCAGGTGGAGTTATCTTATTTAATCAATTTTTATATAAAATTAAAAAAGAAAATAATCGTAATAATGCTAACCTTATCTTATTAGGTACATCTGGTTCAGGTAAATCAACAGCAGCTAAACTGCTTCTTCGAGGTCATATCAGAAATGGTTGTCAAATTGTAGCAATCGACCCTGAAAACGAACTTGAAGATATGACAAGAGCTTTTGGTGGCGATACTATTGACTTAGGTAAGGGTGGGGAATTTGGTATGATTAACCCTTTACAAATAGTTATTGATGCCGACGAAGATGAAATTAAAGAAGGATTAGGTTATACCGTTTTAACTCGTACTTTACAATTCTTAAAAGCTTTTATGAAGTATTATGATCCATCAATTGAGGAAGATGTTTTAACACTATTTAGTGAAGTAGTGCAAGATACATATCGTCGTTTTGGTATTGATTTTGATAAAGATTTTTATAATTTCACCGCCAAAGATTATCCTACATTTAGTGATGTATATGCTACTATTAAAGGGCGACTTATGTCAATGACTGATCATACGCATGAAAAAGATATTATGGAACGACTTGAATTAAAAGTAAGACCACTAACTAATGATTTAAAATATTATTTTGATGGACATACAACCATAACGCATAATAGTGATTTTATAACTTTCAATATCAAAGAACTTATGAATGCCGAAGCTAATATTAGAAATGCTTTATTCTTTAATATTTTAAAGTATGCTTGGGGATTATGCTTAAATCGTGAAGTTGATACTATTTTAATGGTTGATGAAGCTCACGTATTATTAGGTGATAATAATACATTAGGTGCTGATTTCTTAGCCCAAGTACAACGTCGTGCTCGTAAGTATAATACAGGATCAATTATCATTACCCAACAACCTAGTGATTTTGCTAATCCTAGTGTTATTACCCAAGGTAAAGCAATATTTGATAATGCATCATATTACATTATTATGGGATTAAAGAAACAAGCAGCGGAAGATTTATCCAAATTAGTTGATTTAAATGATAATGAAAAAGAAAGTATTAAACAGTACTCACAAGGAGAAGCTTTATTTGTATGTGGTAATAGACGTATGCGTATAAATATAGTCGTAACTCCTGAAGAGTTAGCATCATTTGGTAGTGGTGGAGGACTATAATATATAATTAAAATTTGAATAGGTGGTGGTATTATGGCAAACAATTCAAATGATTCTAACAATTCTAGTGATTTTAGAATTGATAATAAGAGTAAAAAGAATAGTGATGACCAGAAATCACTACCTTCTTTTGATCATGATCGCCACGTTTCAAAAAAGAATCTTCAAAAAAATAACCAAAGTAAACAAGATAATAAACAAAAAAGCCAAGGTAGTAATGTAAAAAAAGAGGCTTTAAAACAGGGAATAAAAAAATCAGCTGCCAGTTTAGGCGTTCCTGAAATTGTAACTGATAAAATATTGGATACAGAAACAGGAAAAGAATTATTAGATAGTGCTAGTAATGCTAGTTCACCCCAAGAAGCAGCCGTAACTGTATCTAGTCTTTTTTTAAAGAAGAAAATATTACCATATGCTTTAATGGCGATCGCCCCATTTTTGTTAATTATTCTGATGGTTGTCATGATTTTTAGCAAAAATTCTTTTTCTGGTGTAAGTGCTAATTATGAAGATGAAGACATGTATCAAGAATTAATCGAAGAAATAAAAGATGTTGTTTCACAAAATAGTTATAAAGGTAATATAGATGGGACTTTAATACTTGCTACTTTGATCGGATATAATGATAATGAAGTTTTTGAAGAAGATGGTTCTTCAACAGTAGATATAGATTATTTAATTGATCAGGTTCCTTTATTGGTAGACTTTCAAATAATGACTAATACTTCATGTGATTATGATTCATCGACATTAAGAAAAATTGCTAGTAATGATGATTGGCTTAGTGGTGATATGAATTATAATTGTGTTCCTGATATGGAAGGAGAAACTTATTCTATTTCTTTGGAACAAGGCGATTATGATGATGATAATAGTGGTAGTGTCTACTATTGGAATTTAATTGATGAAGATTTTATTTTTGATTTTTATAATGAATATATGGTTAATAAAGATGATAATACTTATGAAAATGTTGATAAAATAAATGAAATTATCGATGAAATATATGCTTATTATTATTCTATATTAGAAGATGAGGATACTAATGCTTATTTTTATCCATTTAATAATAGTAGTAGTGATTTTTGGTGGCCAGTTGGTAGTAGTGAAACAACAACTATTGGTGGTAAATTATTTGCCAAAGGAGAGCCAACATTAAAAAATATTAGTTCTAATTTTGGTTGGCGAACTATCGAAGGTGTTAGTAAAATCCATGGCGCTATTGATATTTCTGGTGAAGGACGCATCAATGTGGATAATGTTATTGCTTCTAAAAAAGGGGTGGTAGTATATCCTTATGAAGATTGGCAAACGCAATTTGCCGATCATCCTGGTAGTGCTTATGGCAATAATGATGGTGGTGGCTATGGTAATTATGTTAAAATAGATCATGGTAATGGCGAATATACCCTTTATGCTCATATGGCCCAAAATTCTATTATAGTAAGAGCTGGGGATATTGTAGAACAAGGACAAGTAATTGGTAAAGTTGGTCATACTGGTAGTTCGACTGGAGCTCATTTACATTTTGAAATATATATAGGTGGTAGTACTCATGATTATCGCGTAGATCCTCTTCTTTATGTAAATCCTGATAATCCAAGACCTAATACCAAGGGTATTAAAGAATGGATTAAAACAATTGAAGATGGTACATCACATCATATGAATGGTGATAATTATATTGTATATAAAGCTAATGATGGATCTTTAAAAGTAGGGTATGGCATTACGCTTGTTGATAAAGATGGTAACCGTTTGTATAAAGATATATATAATGGTCCTATTAACGAAGGAGCGATCATTGCTAATGAAATAGTGGATGAAATGTTTGAGACAATGATTGCCCATAGTAAAGCATTATTAAATTCATATATTACAGCCAATAACACTACTTTATTAACTCATCAATATGATGCCATACTAAGTGTTATGTTAGATGAAGGAGACAATGTAGGAAATATATTGTTGCAAACATATGGTAATAATCAAAATACTACAGCTTTATGGCAAAAAATGAGCCAATATATAACGCGTGATGATGGTGGTAAGTTAGCTGAAATATATTCTTTAAAATTACGAAGAGCAGAAGAGTTTGAATTATTTATGGAAGGAGATTATGAATATGATCCGTTAGGATATACATCTTCTTCACCAGTTAAATACTATGATGTAGATAATTGGTAAAATATAAGAATAAAAAGGTGATGGTATGGATAAAACGTCTTTTAAAATATTTATAATGGCCATAATATTGTCAATTGCTATTTTCTTTGGATTATTATTTGTATCATTTAAAATTAATGAACATAAAAAGGATCAACCAGTAAAATTAGAATATGTTACTAATCCAAATATCTTTTTTACGGTGGAAAGTTGTGTTAATAAATATGTCCAACTATTACAAAATAAAAATGCCAGAGCCATCTATGACATAATTGATCAAGATTATAAAGAGGAAAAAGCTATAACTATTTATAATGCAGTAGCGATAAATAAGGCGATTGACCCTAATACGATCTTTGAAGCAGAGAAAATATTAGAAGACAAAAATGATCTTAATACTTATTATGTCTTAGGCTATTTAACCAAAAATAATATTGATGATATCTATGATCAATATAGAAGTACTTATAGTATCATTGTCAAATTAGATTTAAATAATTATATTTATTCTGTTATCCCTAAGGACGTAGAGGTGATCATAAATGCAGCCTAATTTAATAAAACAAATTTTAGTTTGTATCTTATTAGTTATAGTAGTTGGCGTAAGTGTTTTTATAATAAAAGATCACTTTTTCCCATTAAATAATGAAAAAGCTGATGTTTTTGATAATATTGTTAAAGATAAATATAAAAATAATGAATTTCAACTTATTAATGTTAGCACGGAAGTATTGATGCAGAGATATTTTAATAATTTTAAAGGTAAAATGCTTAATGATACTCATGAAGCTTATAAATTATTAAGTGAGGATACTAAAAATATATTTGGTAGTTATGAGCAATTTGAACAATTTATTAATACTCATGTAGATAAATTATCTTTATCGCGATGTACTAGTTATAGTTTGCAACAAAATAAAGATGTAAAACGTTATATTATTTTAGATCAATATGGTAATCAATATATATTTAGTGCTATTGCTGTATTAAATTATAATGTTGATATAAATTATTCTAGTAATTTTTAATAAAGTATTGTAAAATGTATATGAGAATAAAAAAGTGAAAGAAGGAATATAATGAAACTTAAATTTAGAGCGGAACCCAAGGATGTGTTTATATTTGTTTGCTTTGCCGTTTTTCTATTATTTGTAGTGGCACTTGGTGTAACTAATTTACCATATCTTGCATCTGAGGGACGTTTTTATGGCTTAAATCCTTTACCTGCATTTAGTATTGATAATATTTTTACGACCCTTGTCTTTTATATTATCGCTTTAGTAGCATTGTTTTTAAGTGTTTCTTCTTATTTCTTTGAACGTGAAGAAGGAGTAGGTTTTTCACTTGGTAAAAAAGATAAAGGTTACAGTCGCTGGGCTAAAGAAAGGGAAATGAAAAAAGCTTTAAAATGTGTTCATCCTGCTGATGAACATTCAGATTATGCGGGAATCCCTTTAATTAGTAAAAATGGTGAACTTTGGGTTGATGATGGTGAGTTTCATAACTTAATTATTGGTGCTACTGGTAGTGGTAAAACCCAATCAACTATTTTGCCAACCATCAAAGTTTTAGCTAAAAAAGGGGAATCAATGATCTGTACAGACCCTAAGGGTGAATTATATGAAAAAACAGGGAGTATGTTAAAAGAAAAAGGTTACAATATAATTCTTCTTAATTTCCGTAATCCGCAAAAAGGTAATGCTTGGAATCCTTTAACTTTGCCATACCGTTTATATAAAGCTGGTAATCATGATAAAGCTATTGAGTTACTTGATGACTTAGCTTTGAATATTCTATATGAGGAAAATAATGGTAATGCCGATCCATTCTGGGAAAAGACATCAGCTGATTATTTTTCTGGTTTAGCTCTTGGTATGTTTGAAGATACAACTGAAGATAAAATCAATATCAATAGTATTAGTTTAACGACAACAGTTGGTGAAGAGAAATGTGGTTCATCAACTTATATAAAAGAATATTTTTCGATGAAAGATCCTAACAGTCCTGCTTATACTAATGCAAGTGGTACGATTATGGCACCAAGTGAAACTAAAGGTAGTATTATTTCTGTTTTTAAGCAAAAAATCAAATTATTTTCATCACGTGAAAACTTGTCAGAAATGCTTTCTTATAGTGATTTTGAGTTAAATTCTATTGGTAGAGAAAAGACGGCTGTCTTTATAATTATTCATGATGAAAAGAAAACTTACCATTCATTAGCAACCATATTTGTAAAACAATGTTATGAAACATTGATAGATGTTGCTCAATCTAATGGTGGTAAATTACCTATTCGTACTAATTTCTTACTTGACGAGTTTGCTAATATGCCACCTTTAAAAGATGTTACGACGATGATTACAGCTGCTCGTTCAAGACAAATACGTTTTACGATGATTATCCAAAATTTTGCTCAATTAAAACAAGTTTACGGTGAACAAAATGCTGAAACTATTAAAGGTAACTGTGGTAATTTAATTTATTTAATTTCAACTGAGCTTGCTGCCTTAGAAGAAATTAGTAAATTATGTGGTGAAGTAAAATCTAAAAAAGATGATAAAACAGCATCAACGCCATTAGTAACAGTCAGTGATTTGCAAAGAATGAAACAATTTGACCAAATCGTTTTAAGGATGCGCATGCAACCATTTAAGACTTCATTTACCCCGGATTTTAAAATTAATTGGGGTCATAAATATGGACAAATTGATTATCCAGAAAGAGTAAAAAAACCAGTGGCTGTATTTGATGTCAGAGAATTTGTTAAAGAAAAACGTCAACAAAAAATTAAAGAAATGATGGATAATAATGGCATGCCAGGATCTGGTGGAATGAATCAAGGAGCTCCATTACCTTTTAATAATAGTGGCTTTGGTGGTATGCCAACAGGAGGCTTTGGTATGTTTGGTGGTGCTGATATGGGTATGCCTAGAAGCAATCAAATGCCAGGCGCTGAATTAAATATGGATGATTTAATTAAGAAAATAGATGCTAAAATTGCCGAAATTGAGGAAGAAGAAAAGAAAGCTAATAGCACTACAAGTGTTAATAATAATGATCATTCAGCAAATAATAACGAAAATATTAATCCAAAGACAAATGACGAACAACCAGTTATACCACCGGAAATTAAAGAAGAGGCGACTAACATTAATATTCCTAGTGTACATGAGGAAAATACAAGTGCAATAACACCAGGAAATAATAATGCAAGTACTACCGTAGAAAATGTAGTGCCAAGGCAAGATGTAGTTAATAATGTAGAAATTAAAGATGAACAAGAGCATATTTCTACTTTTTCACCACCAAGTGAGCCATCAGTAATTAATAATAATCAAGAATTAATAGAGACCAATTCTTCATCAAATAATAATGATAGTAGTAATAATAATGAACCTGCTTTATTATCTTTGGATGATGAAGATGATAATCAATTTTTTGATGATTTCTTTGAAGATTAAACTAACTTTGGTTAGTTTTTTTTTAGTAATTTTTACCATGTCTCTTTGGCAATTTATTAAATTAAAATTGATAAAACGGTTATTAAAAGGGATAAAAAAAAATACAATGATATCGAGACATTATGAAAAGGTGTCAATTTTGTAATAATAAATTGCTTAGTAATTGACTTTAAATTTTGGGCGTGATACACTTATATTGTCTAAAAAAATTTGGAAAAGGAGAAGTGAAATGAAAAAGACAATTAAAATTGGTATTTTGATACTATTTGCTTGTTTATTTGTTACTGGATGCGGTTGTTCAAAGACAAAATATACCGTTGAATTTGACAGCAATGGTGGTTCATTAGTAAGCAGTCAAGTAGTTGAGAAAAACGGAAAAGTTAAAGAACCATATGAGCCTACAAGAAGTGGTTATGAGTTCTTAGGGTGGTTTTTGGATCTAGACGATGAAAAAGCTTACGATTTTAATACTAGTGTAACTTCTGACTTCACTTTGCATGCTAAATGGGAAAAGCTTGAAGGTACTGGTGATACATGTACTTTAAAATGCGAAGATGGTTATGAACTAGTAAACGGTGATAGTGCTGATTGTAAGTGCGAGAAGAAAAAAGATACAAAAGTTGATGTAACAGGTATTTCTGTTGATCGTAATTCTTTGCGTCTAGTAGTTGGCCAAAGTGCAACTATTAATGCAACCGTTAATCCTGCAAATGCTACTGATAAGACTATGACTTGGAAATCAAGCAATGAAAAAGTTGTAACAGTTAAAGACGGTAAGATTGTTGCTGTTGGTGTAGGTACAGCCAAAGTAACGGTAACAGCAGGTGGAAAAACGACAACTATAACTATAACTGTAATTTCACAAGAACAAGCTCAAAAAGAAGCTGATCAAGCTAATTTAAATGCTGCATTAGCTAAAATGACAGCTAAGAGAATTGAAAGAGGTAATACTGATATTGGTACTTATACATCTAATGGATGTACAATCACTAATACAGGTGTTACTAAAAATCATGATAAGACAGTAGTTAATGGAACGAAAGTTGAAAAACTTTATCGTGCTACAACTGATACTACTATTAAAGCTAATTATAATGTAGTTTGTGGAACAGCTACTGCAACTAAAACCGTAGATAATATTGTTCCAGCTTCAACTTATACTTATACAGCTGAATATAATTTAGTTTGGCTAATTAAAGTAGCCGGTGCTACTAATTATGCTTTGGAAACTGAGGATGGAAGCATTAGTGGATTAAGATATTTAGAGGCACGTGGTGGAGTACAAAGTGGAGTACACACTCCTGGTACAGTTTATAGTATGACATTAGACAGTGATACTACAACTGCATATGCAGTAAAATCTGCAGCTTAATTAATAGAAAGGAAATGATATAATGAAAAAATTGATGATGTTTGGTATAGCATTGATTAGTGCCATTATGTTAAGTACTATTAATGTTAATGCCGAAGAAATTGATTTAAATACCTTTAATGGCGTTGGCGATGCCCAAGGTCTAGGTGTTAATTTTATGATTGTAGGACATAGAATATTCGAATTAAACGTATATCCTATTAGTACAAGAGATATTACACTTGCTCAACGTGAATATTCTATAAAACATCAAAATGAAGCAGCACCAGTATACTTCTTAGTTGGTAGTGGAGCTGGTTCAAGAACACTATATAAAGAAACTGGATTCTTTGATGTAGAACAAGGTATGGCGCCAAGAGAGCAAGTAGACTTAACAGAAGCTTTTGCAAGCGGAAAACTTAATGCTACTGTTATTGACAGAGATACTTTAGGTGAAGATGAATTTGTAGAAGCAAATCTTAAACCAAATATTGAAGAAGGAATTAATGAGTTAGCTAAAACCGCTGAACAAGATGGATTCTTAAAGATTACTCTTGATGGGGAAAATATGGTATTTGAAATTGCTGATCCATCAAAGACATTAATTTCTTATAAAGCTAAATTATTACAAGAATTCGTTAAAGAGTTTAATAAAGTAAATGGCATTAAATCAGTATCATTTAACGATAAGACTGTACCTCTTGAAGCAGGACAAATGGATGAAGGTAAAGCATTAGAACTTGCTAAAGCTGTATTACAATCCATGGGTATTAAAGTTGCTGAAAATCCAACATATCTTGATATTGCTGGAAAGAGTGTAATTGCTACTGTTGAATGTGAAGTAGAAGGTACAACTTATACAGCTACTTATACATTATCATTTGTTTATGATGTTGTAGCTGTAAAAGATGCTGCTTTAACAAAAGCTGCTCAAACATTAAATACACAAGGTCAAGACCATGGATTTAGTTCAATTGTATATGATGCTGGAACTAAAACAGCTACATTTACAATCAGTGATTTATCTAAAACATTAGCAGAATTTGCTACTACTGATATTATTCAATTATTCCAAGAGAATATGAAAGGTGCAGTTAAAGTTGAATATGCTGATGGAACAAGTGATACTTTAACAGATGAATTACTAGATACTCAAATTAAAGGTTTTGCTAAAAAAGCATTACAAATAATGGCAAGAGATACTAAATATAATTTAGCATCAGTTGCTAATACAGAAACTTATGCAATAATTACTTACAGCAATGGTGTAAGCCAACCATATAACCTAAAATTTGTTTATGATCATGCAGGAGCAAGAGATACACAATTAAATAGCAAAGTAGCTTCATTGAAAGAAGCAGCTCTTAAAGTTGGTTTCACTGATCTTACTTATGAAGAACACACTTTAACTTTTACAATTGATAAAGAAAGTGCTAGTGAGCATTATTTAGCAGAATTTGCTAATAGTGGAATTGTTGCTGCTTATCAAGAAATCGCTAAGGATGCAACAAAAGTTATCTTTGGTGCAGGTGATGAGAAAGATTTAACTGGTATTGAAGACGAAACAGCTATTAAACAATTAGCTAAAGAAATATTACAAAGAATGTCTACTGATAATGAATTAAAATTATCATCAGTTGCTGGTCAATCATTAACTGTAACACTTGAATTTACTCATGAAAGTGGAGAAGTTGAAACAACTGAATATACATTAGCATTCAAATTATCTGAATAAAAAAATAAAAAATATAATTGGATAAAACTCGTTTCCAATCGAAACGAGTTTTGCCCTATAATAATATGTAGTAGGGGGAAGTATGAAAGAAAAACCTAATAAAAAGAAATATATAATATGGATAGCTTTATTAGTTGTAGTAATTGCTGCAATAATATTTTTAGTCATATCATGTCAATACAGAAAATTGACAGTAACGATGACTGTTGATAATAAAACTTACTATGAAATAGAAGATATTAAAAAGGGCGATGTAATTATTGAACCTGATGATCCAGAAAAAGAAGGATATACTTTTGATGGATGGTATTTAAATGGTAAAGAATTTGATTTTTCTACGCCAATAAAGAAAAATTTGAAATTAGAGGCTAAATGGACTATCAATAAATATACTATTACTATTAAAAATGGTGATGGTAATATTACAACGGAAAAAGTTGAATATGGTAAGACATTAGCTGAACCTAAAACACCAACCAGAGATGGTTATACTTTTGATGGATGGTATGTTAATGGTGCAAAGTATGATTTTAATTCCAAAGTAAAAGGTGATTTTGAACTAGAAGCAAGATGGATTGCTAATAACGCTAATTACCGTGTTGAACATTATCAAATGAATCTTAAAGGCGAATATGATAGTACACCTACATTAGTAGAAACTTTTAGCGGACTTAAAAATGCAACCGTAACACCAAGTGTTAAACAATATGCAGGGTTTAAATCACCAGAGGCTAAGACCGTTATCATTAGCGCTAATAATGATACTGTTGTTAAATATTATTATGAAAGAAATAAATATTCACTTGAAGTAGTTGGTGATGATAATGTGGCATCAGTTACTGGTAGTGGTGTATATTACTTTGGTGAAAAAGTAGAAGTTTCAGCTACTTTTAACGAAGGATATGAAATCGATAGTTGGAGTAATGGTATAAAAGAAGAGACTTTTACTTATACTATGGATAGCAAAAATACTACTTTAAATGCTACTTCTAAATTAATTGATTATAACATTAATTATGAAATATCTTACCTTTATGATGGCGAAGAGATTGTAGAAGAATTAGAAACAACTAATCCAAGTACTTATACTATGGTCGATGATATTGAACTAGTTATTCCAGAATTTGCCGGATATACTTTTGATCATTGGCTAGTTAATGGCGAAGAATTAGAAGGAAATACTATTGCCAAAGGTTTAATGGAAGAATTAACTATTACAGCTGTTGTTACTCCTAATAATGATACACCTTATGTCGTTGAACATTATTTAATGAATGAATTTGGTGAATATGAAGAAGTATACCAAAAAGATGAATATACAGGAACTACTGGTACAAGAGTTACTCCTAGTCCTTTAACTAGTGAAGATATTGAAGATATTGATAAATATTATAAAGTTCCAGAAGTACAAGAAGAAGTAGTTCTAAGAGATGGTAATTTAGTTATTATATATGAATATGAAAGATTATCATATAGCCTAACCGTAGAAAATGATGAAGGTATTACTTCTAATATCAGCATTTTATATAAAGATGAATATATTCCTTATAAAGATTACCAAGATATGTTTGGGGATAAGATTTATTTTGGAACAACAATTAAACTAAATGCCTTAGAAGAAGAAGGTTATGAATTTGTTAAATGGACAGCAACTGATGTTACCATTGAAAATGAAGATAATGCAGAAATTACTTTTGAAATGGCTGCTAGTGATGTAACTATTAATAATACTTCTAGTAGAAAACAATATAAAGTTACTTTTGAAGTAGAAGAAGATGCAACATTCACAGGTGATAAAGAAATTAATGTAACTTTTAAAGATTTAATCCCAGAACCAGTTGATCCGACAAAAGAAGGATTTGAACTTGATTTTTGGAGCTTAGATAAAGTAACACCTTACAATTTTGAAACACCTATGGTAGCGCATGATGTTACATTATATCCAGTATGGAAATTAAAAGAATATACGATTACTTATAAATTAAGTGATGGCGAAGTATGTGAAGATTGTAAAGATACAGTTTATAATAGAGAAAGTGCCTTTTCTTTACCTGTAGCTGTAAAAAAAGGTAACGTTTTCGATGGATGGATTGTTAATGGTAATAAAGAAAACGTTATTACCGTAATTAATCAAGGTACAACCGCAGATATGGAATTAACTCCAAGATGGATTCAAATTATTGATGTAAATTATTTTGATAAAATCTTATCAAATGGTTTTACAGCAATTAGCACAAAAACAGATGATATTAATGCCTTTGTAGGTGTTATTAATGAAAATGAACCATTTAATATTGAGGTTGTAGTTAATACTTTGAAAGAAAATATAAAACCATTATTTGAAGAAAATAAAATTAATAGTATAACTGTTACTTATAGTGATATACCTTATACTATTAATGCTGAAAATTATGGTGAAAAATTAACAGAAATAGTTACTGCTATCGGTGGAGCTACTTATAAAGATTTAGAAGGTAATACAATAACTGTTAGTGTCCTTCTTAATCCTAAGGAACTAACAACTAAGGAATTAACTAATAAATTAGATTATACAGTTACTTTTGAAAAAGGTACTATTGTAACTGTCCAAGAATTTAAACAAGCCGAAGCATCAGCTATGGGATCTATTAATGGACCTAGTAGTAATCATGAATTTCAATTATCCGTTGAAAATGGTAATGAAATTGTTTTAAAATATGCATCACCTGATTTAGATACTTTTATAGCTCTATGGGGTGCAGGTATAAAAACAGCAGTTAGAAATTTCATTCAAAATAAAAATATTGATCATATGACAATTTTCTTTGATGGAATGGACCCTGTTCCTGTTTACAAAAAAAATGTAGGAAAAAATGATTCAGAAGATTATATATTTATGGCTTTTGCATCTTCATTATTAGATGCTTTCCAAAAGGCTATTGGTATTGATGATGCCCTTGATATAGTAAATAGTGATTTACCTAATCTATCAGCTACTATTAAGATATATGCTAGTAGCGGAAACTATTTTGATGATGAAATTATCGAAGAATATATAATTAGATTTGAACCATTAAATCCAAGTAATTAAGAAGCACAATTTAATGCTTCTTTTTTTTATAAATTTGTCGAAATTAGTGTTAAACATTAGTTAAAATTTCACCGATTTATAGTATAGATAACAAACAAAGGTGAACTTTGTTTGTGAGAGTA